>NZ_JBOZRT010000062.1:0-87856 GCF_050789165.1 Azospirillum sp. | reverse complement strand
CCAGGAGAGTTGGCAAGGGGTTGATTTCCCAAGGTTCTCTGGATCCCCGCTTTCGCGGGGATGACGAAAAATGGAAGAAACGCGCACGGGGCCGTCATATCCCCGAGGTGGAGACTCGGAACCACAGAACTCTGCCGCTTCAGAAGCTTAAACACGTTCCCCGGACAGCCGTGCGCGAAGGCGGGGATGACGGCGAAAAGGTGCCGCCAGGGCATGAGACTATGGGAGCGGCCGGCGTCGAACGTCCTCACACCGCCAGCAGCACCGCCCATCCCAGCACGATCAGGTTGACCGCGAAGGTCATCGCCATGCCCGGCGCGCGGGCGTAGGGGTGGACAGCGTAGCCCGCCCAGAACAGCAGCCGCCCCACCACGAACAGCGCCGTCGCCAGCGCCAGCACGCCCAGGCTGGCGACCGGCAGCAGCGTGCTCAGCGCCGTCAGCGCCGGCAGGAAGATCAGCGTCTGCTCGACGGTGTTGGACAGCACCCGCTGCGCCACGCGGTAGGCGCGGCTCTCGGTGTCCTCGACGGGGTTGAAGGCCTGGAAGCGCCCGCGCACCGCCATCACGCCGGCCACCATGGCGAACAGCACCAGCGCCGGCCAGATCGACAGCCGCGCCGCCAGCGCCAGCCGCGCCTGCAGGGCGACGACGCCCTCCGGCGCCGCCATCAGCGGCGCCAGCAGGACGAACAGGGCGGCGGTGACCGCCGCCGAGGCGAGGTTGACGCCGGCCGCCGTGGCGATGAGGCGCGTCCCCGCCGCCATGGCGTCAGCCCAGCCCCTTCTGGCCCATCTCCAGGAACTTCTCGCGGCGGTGGCGGCGCAGCGTGGCGGCGTCCTGGCCGTCCAGCTCGCGCAGCGACTCCTCGATGGCGTCGCCCAGCGCCGTCACCGTCTCGTCCGGCGCGCGGTGGGCGCCGCCGATCGGCTCCTGCACCACGCGGTCGATGACGCCCAGTTCCTTGAGGTCCTGGCTGGTCAGGCGCAGCGCGGTCGCCGCGTCGCCGGCCATGTCGGAGCTGCGCCAGAGGATCGACGCGCAGCCCTCGGGCGAGATCACCGAGTAGATGGCGTGTTCCAGCATCAGCACGCGGTCGGCCGTCGCGATGGCGATGGCACCGCCGGAGCCGCCCTCGCCGATCACCGCGCTGACCAGCGGCACGCCGATGCGCAGGCAGGTTTCGATGCTCTTGGCGATGGCCTCGGCTTGGCCGCGCTCCTCGGCCTGGACGCCGGGGAAGGCGCCGGCGGTATCGACCAGCGAGACGACCGGCAGGTTGAAGCGCTCGGCCATCTGCATCAGGCGCTGCGCCTTGCGGTAGCCCTCGGGCTTGGCCATGCCGAAGTTGTGGCGCACGCGCGATTCGGTGTCGTGGCCCTTCTCCTGGCCGATCACCACCACCGACCGGCCGCGGAAGCGGCCCAGGCCGCCGACCACAGCGGCGTCCTCGGCGAAGTGGCGGTCGCCGGCCAGCGGCGTGAAGTCCTCGATCAGGCCCTCCACGTAGTCCAGGCAATGCGGCCGGTTCGGGTGGCGCGCCACCTGCACCTTCTGCGCCGCGGTCAGCTTGGCGTAGGTCGAGCGCAGCAGCTTGTCGACCTTGACCTGCAGCTTGCCGACCTCGTCGGCGATGTTCAGCTCGCCGGCGTCGGTCAGGTGCCGCAGTTCCTCGATCTTGCCTTCGAGTTCGGCGATCGGCTTTTCGAATTCCAGAAAGGTCTGCATGTCGGGTGATTTCGCGGGGTCTGCTCGGGACCGGGCTACCTACCACGCGCCGCACCGCAGCGCCATAGCCTAGAACGCCGCTCCGTTGTTACCATGGCGCCCCGCAACGGAGGCCGAGCGATGACCAGCGCGTTCAAGGACCACTTCTCCGGCCACGCCGACGATTACCGGGCCTTCCGCCCGCTCTACCCGGCGGCGCTGGTGGACGTGCTGGCCGACGCCGCCCCCGGCCACGACCTCGCCTGGGACGCCGGCTGCGGCAACGGGCAGCTGTCGGGCGACCTCCGCCGCCGCTTCGCCCGCGTCATCGCCACCGACGCCAGCGAGACGCAGATCGTCCAGGCCGTGCCGCACGACGGCGTCGCCTACCGCGTCGCCCCGGCCGAGCGCAGCGGCCTGCCCGCGGCGCAAGCCGACCTGATCGTCGCGGCCCAGGCGGCGCACTGGTTCGACCTGCCGGCCTTCTACGCCGAGGCGAAGCGCGTCGGCCGCCCCGGCGCCGCGCTGGCGCTGGTCAGCTACGGCGTGCTGGCGGCGGACGGCGAGGTCGGGACCCTGCTGCGCACCTTCCACGACGACACCATCGGCCGCTGGTGGCCGCCGGAGCGGGCGCACGTCGACAACGGCTACCGCTCCCTGCCCTTCCCGGTGCCGGAGCGCCCGGTGCCGCCGCTGTCCATGGCGATGCCGTGGACTCTGGCGCAGGTGGTCGGCTACCTGGGCACCTGGTCGGCGGTGAAGGCGGCGCTCAAGGCCACCGGCGCCAACCCGCTGGACGATTTCGTGCCGGAGCTGGCGGCGGCCTGGGGCGACCCCGACGCGCCGCGCACCATCCGCTGGCCGCTGGCGGTGCGGCTGGGCACGCTGTAGCCCACCATCGGCGTACTCCGCCGCGACTCCCTGGCGCCCGCCCCTGTTCCACACCACTGTTATGGAAAAGGGGAGACGAGCCATGGTCGCGACCGCGCCGCCGGGGACCCGCCCCGACTACACCATCGACCAGGACTGGGACGCCTACACGCCCGAGGAGCACGCCATCTGGCGCACGCTGTTCCGCCGGCAGGAGGAGATCCTGCAGGGCCGCGCCGTGCCCGAGCTGGTCGAGGCCATGCGGGCGCTGGAGATGACCGCCGAGGGCATCCCGCGCTTCGAGCGGCTGACCGAGATGCTGATGCCGGTCACCGGCTGGACCATCGTCGCCGTGCCGGGTCTGGTGCCGGGCGAGATCTTCTTCGAGCACCTTGCCAACCGCCGCTTCCCGGTCACCCGCTGGATCCGCACGCCCGAGCAGATGGACTACCTGGAGGAGCCGGACCTCTTCCACGACCTGTTCGGCCACGTGCCGCTGCTGATGAACCCGGTGTTCGCCGACTACATGGCGGCGTACGGCGCCGCCGGGCTGAAGGCGAAGGACCTGGGCTTCCTCGACTATCTGGGTCGGCTGTACTGGTACACGGTGGAGTTCGGGCTGATCGACACTCCCGACGGCCTGCGCATCTACGGCGCCGGAATCGCCTCGTCGAAGGGTGAGTCGATCTGGTGCCTGGAGGACCCGTCGCCGAACCGCATCGGCTTCGACCTCAAGCGGGTGATGAACACGCACTACCGCATCGACGACTACCAGGAGACCTACTTCGTCATCGACAGCTACGACCGCCTGTTCGCCGAGACGACGCAGGACCTGACGCCGCTCTACCGGCAGTTGGCGGGCCACCCGCCCTACGAGCCGGGCACGGTGCTGCCGACCGACCGGGTGTACCATAGCGGCACCGGCACCTACCACGCGGCGAAGCGGCGGGCGGCCGAGTAGGCGGTCGCCCCGCCGGTTCCGGTGGGGTATCGTCGGCGGACACTCACCGGAGAGGAGCCAGCGATGTCAGCGGTGAAGATCTGGACCGACGCGGACGTCGAGGCGGACCCGCGCGTCAAGGCGGTGTTCGACGACATCCGGGCGACCCGGAAGACCGACTTCGTCAACAACATGTGGCGGGCGCTGGCCGGCCAGCCGGAGCTTCTGGAGGCCACCTGGAACCGCCTGAAGCAGGTGATGGTGGCGCCGTCCTCCCTCGACCCGCTGACCAAGGAGCTGGTCTACCTCGCGGTGTCGACGGCCAACTCCTGCAGCTACTGCGTCCACTCGCACACCGCCGCCGCGCGGGCGAAGGGCATGACCGACGCGCAGTACCAGGACTTCCTGGCCGTGGTCGGCATGGCGATGCAGACCAACGCGCTGGCGACCGCCATGCAGGTGCCGGTGGACCCGGAGTTCCAGGTGTGACGCTCCGGGTGTGAACGGCCTGCGGTCCGCCCGAACACCCGTTTCCGTCAGCCCGCGACCGCGTCCTCCAGCAGCGCACGCACGGCGGCCGTGTCCACGTCGCGCATGGTGAAGGCGTCGCCCAGGCGGCGGGCCAGCACGAAGGTGATGCGGCCGTCCTTCACCTTCTTGTCCTTGGCCATGGAGGCGATCAGCTCGTCCACGTCCCAGGCGACGCCGGGGATGTCGGTCGGCTTGGTCGGCAGGCCGACTGCCTTCAGGTGCGCCCGCGCCCGCTCGGCGTCGGCCGCCGGGCAGAGGCCCAGGCGCACGCTGAGGTCGAACGCCAGCACCATGCCGATCGCCACGCCCTCGCCGTGCAGCAGGCGCTGGCCGAAGCCGGTCGCCGCCTCCAGCGCGTGGCCGAAGGTGTGGCCGAGGTTGAGCAGCGCGCGGTCGCCGCTCTCGCGCTCGTCGATGCCGACGATGTCGGCCTTGGCGCGGCAGCTCACTGTCACCGCGTGGCGGCGGGCGGCCGAGTCGCCGTCCACCACGCGCCGGCCGTTCGCCTCCAGCCACGCGAAGAAGTCGGGCAGGCGGATCAGGCCGTACTTCGCCACCTCGGCATAGCCGGCCAGCACCTCGCGCGTCGGCAGGGTGTCCAGCGTCGCGGTGTCGGCGATCACCAGGCGCGGCTGGTGGAAGGCGCCGACCAGGTTCTTGCCGTGCCGGCTGTTGATGCCGGTCTTGCCGCCGACCGAGCTGTCGACCTGGCTCAGCAGCGTCGTCGGCACCTGGACGAAGTCGATGCCGCGCAGCGCGGTGGCGGCGGCGAAGCCGGTGATGTCGCCGATCACCCCGCCGCCCAGCGCCACCAGCACCGCCCCGCGCTCGATCCCGCGCCCCAGGATGGCGTCGAGCAGCCGCTCCAGATGGGCGAAGTCCTTGGTCTTCTCGCCGTGCGGCAGGACGATGGCGGTGCCGGGGTCGATGCCGGCGCGGCGCAGGCTGGCCTCCAGCGTGCCGAGGTGCAGCGGCGCCACGGTGTCGTCGGTGACGATGATCGGCGGCTTGCCGCGGGTGATCCCGGCGATGCGCGGCCCGGCCTCGGCCAGGATGCCGTCGCCGACCAAAATGTCGTAGCTGCGGGCGCCGAGCTCGACGCGGACGGTCTCGGGCCCAGGGGTCTTGGTGGCGGCGGTCATGGGTGCTTCTCCTCGGGCGCGGCGGCGGACCTGGACGGGCGGAGGGAATGGCCGAAATGCGTCTCCAGCGCCTCGATGACGCGGGAGACGGTGTATTCCGGCGGGTGCTCGTCGCTCTCCACCGTCAGCTCGGCCTCGGCGTAGATGGGGTAGCGCTGCTCCATCAGGCGGGACAGGATCTCGCGCGGGTCGCCCTTCCTCAGCAGCGGCCGGTGGGTGCGGCGCGCGGTGCGCTCCAGCAGCACTTCCAGCTCGGCGCGCAGCCAGACCGAGGTGCCGCGCTCGCGGATCAGCGCGCGGGTGTCCGGGTCCATGAAGGCGCCGCCGCCGGTGGCCAGCACGTGCGGCGCGCGCTCGGTCAGCAGCCGGGCGATGATCTTGCGCTCGCCGGCGCGGAACGCGGCCTCGCCGTCGCGGGCGAAGATCTCCTCGATGGTGCAGCCGGCGGCCTGTTCGATCTCGATGTCGGCGTCCACGAAGGGCAGCCCCAGCCGGGCGGCCAGGCGTCGGCCGATGGCGCTCTTGCCGGCGCCCATCAGGCCCACCAGCACGATGGTCCGCGGCAGGACGGCCGGCACGACGGTCTTGGGCAAAACTCACAACTCCCGGTCGATTCGGCGCGGGCGCGGCACGCTGTTGCGCGCCGCCCGTGCCGGGTCTAAAGTGACGCCCCGCTCGGGCTCCAGCCGAACGGCCGGTCCCAGGGCGCGGGTGCCTTGCTTTAGCATGAAAGCGCACCCTTGTCCCAACCCCTGCAGACCAGCCCCATGGTACGTCCGAAATCCCGTTCCTTTTCCGCTTCCGGGTCGTCCCGCTCCATGAAGTCTCGCGCGCTCTCCGCCCTCCTGGTGCTGTTGCTGGTGGTTGCCGTCGGCGGCCTCGCCGTCCTCGGCACCTGGGATCTGCCCGCTCCGTCGAAAGCGGTCGAGAAGGTCATCCCGGATGAGCGCTTCCCGCGCTGATCGCGCCGGGAGCGTCCGTCCAGGCCGGCGCGCCGCGCCGGCCGCCATCCTGATTCCGCCCATCCTGATTCCGCTGGGGGCCCTTCTCCTCGCGTCGGCCGCGCATGCGCAGTCGCAGGGCCCGATCCGCCTCGGACCGCCCGCCGCCGACACGGCGCGCTCGGTGACCGTGCCGGTGGTGCCGGCCGGCCCGGACACGCCGATCATCCTGGTGCCGCCGCCGGCCCGGCCGGACGCGGCGCCCTCCCCTCCGCCCGTCGCCGACCCGATCACCCCGGCGCCGGCCAAGCCCGGCACGATCCAGGCGGCCCCGCTCGCCGCCCCTGACCCGGACGGCGCCGGCGTGCTGGACGCGTCCAACGGCGGGCTCGGCGTGCTGCTG
Source organism: Azospirillum sp. (assembly GCF_050789165.1). Taxonomy (NCBI): domain Bacteria; kingdom Pseudomonadati; phylum Pseudomonadota; class Alphaproteobacteria; order Rhodospirillales; family Azospirillaceae; genus Azospirillum; species Azospirillum sp. Next base: position 81,323 of record NZ_JBOZRT010000062.1, on the reverse strand, counting down.
TGGCACGGGGTGCCGCGCGGCGCGGTGCTGCGCCTGCTGTCCGAGCTGCCGCTGTCGGTGCCGTCGCCCACCGCGCGCAGCCTGATGCGCCGGCTGCTGCTCACCGACGCCGCCGCGCCGCCGCCGGCCATGGACGAGGGGCCGCCGGTCCGCCGCTTCGGCGCGCTGCGCGTCGAGGCGCTGGCCGGGCTGGGCGACCCAAAGGGAGCGCTGGACCTCGCCGCCAGGCTGCCCGGCGTGCTGGAGGACGAGTCGGCGGCGCGCGCCGTCGTCGATGCGCAGCTGTTGCAGGGCACGCTCGACTGCCCGTGGGCGGTGGAGACCGGCAAGCCGTTCCCGACCACCTACTGGCAGCGCCTCGACCTGTACTGCCGGGCGCGCGGCGGCGACCGCACCGGCGCGGCGCTGGTCCTGGAGCTGCTGGGCGGCCAGAACGACGCCGACGATAGCTTCCGCGCGCTGGCCGAGGCGGCCATCGCCGGCGGCGTGCCGCCGCTGCGCGGCCTGAAGGACCCGGCGCCGCTGACGCTGGCCATGATGCGGCTGATCTCGGCGCCGGTGTCGCCGGACCTGCTGGACCTCGACCCGATGCGGCTTGCCGGGGTGGCGCGGCTTCCCTCCGCCGACCCGACGACCCGCGTCGCCGCGGCCGAACGGGCGGCCACCGCGCTCTACATGGATGCCCGCGCGCTCAGCGAGGCGTACCGCGCCGCGCCCGCCAAGGGGGACGAGCTGTACCGCCTGAAGGACCTCGCCGCCCGCGACCGCGGCGCGCGGGTGCGCGGGCTGGTGCAGCAGGCCTTCGCCGGGGCGGCGGACGGCAACCGGCGGATGGCGCTGGCGGCCCAGGCCATCGACCTGCTCGACCCGCCGATGTGGGCCGGGCCGGCCGGCACGGTGGTGGCCGCGATGTTCGACACCGTCACCGTGAACGTCGAGGCGGCGCCGCTCGCCCCGGCCGCGGTGCGGCTCTACGAGGCGCAGGGGCGCACCGAACAGGTACGGCGCTGGCGCGATCTGGCGACGCGCACCGGCGCAGGGGCGCGGCTGTGGCCGCTCGCCGCGGCGGCCAACCCGGCGGCCGGCGGGCTGTCGGCGTGGCTGGACGACGCGTTGCGCGGCGGCGATCCGTCGGCCCCGGCGCGCGCGGCCGGCACGCTGGCTCTGCTCAAGGCGCTGGGCGCGGACGTGCCCGAGGAGGCGTCGCGTCGCGTGCCGGCCGACCCGCCGGCGCTGCCCGGCGAGCCGATGCGCTGGTCGCAGCTCGACATGGCGGTCAAGGAGGGCCGTGTCGGCGAGACGGCGCTGCTCGCCCTGGTCCTGCTCGGCGAGGCCGGGCCGGCCGGGACGCCGCCGGCGGTGCTGGCGCGGCTGGCCGGCGCGCTGCGCACGGTGGGGCTGGAGAACGACGCCCGCGCGCTGGCGCGCGAGGCCATCGTGGCGCAGGGGCTCTGAGCGACCGCCCATGACGACCAAGCGCCGCGGACGACCCTGCAAGCCCCGCCCGGTGTCGCGCGTGCCGCAGCTCGACGCCTTCCTCGACATGCTGATGGCGGAGCGCGGGGCGGCGCTCAACACCCGGCAGGCCTACGAGCGCGACCTGACCGACGCGGCGCTGTGGCTGGCGCAGCGCAGCGTGACACTGGACCGCGCCAACACCGACGACCTGCGCGGCTACCTCGCGCATCTCCAGGCCAAGGAGGGGGCGGCGCCGCGCACGGTGGCGCGGCGGCTGTCGGCGCTGCGGCAGTTCTTCCGCTTCCTGGTGTCGGAGGGGCGGCGCGCCGACGACCCGGCCTCGGCGCTCGACAGCCCGAAGCAGGGCCGGCCGCTGCCGAAGATCCTCTCGGAAGGCGAGGTGGAGCGCATGCTCGACACCGCCCGCGCCCGCGGCGGGCCGGACGGCGTGCGGCTGGTGGCGCTGCTGGAGGTGCTGTACGCGACGGGGCTGCGCGTGTCGGAACTGGTGGGGCTGCCGCTGTCGGCGATCCTGCGCGACGGACGCGGCCTGATCGTGCGCGGCAAGGGCGGCAAGGAGCGCATGGTGCCGCTCTCCGACCCGGCGCGGGCGGCGATCGCCGCCTACCTGCCGCTGCGCGCGGCCTTCCTGATGCCCGAGCGCGAGGCGGTGCAGACGCGCTTCCTGTTCCCGTCGCGGACCGCGGCCGAGGGCTACCTGACGCGGCAGCGCTTCGCGCAGATCCTCAAGGACCTCGCCATCGAGGCGGGGATCGACCCGGAGAAGGTCAGCCCGCACGTGCTGCGCCACGCCTTCGCCACGCACCTGCTGGACCACGGCGCCGACCTGCGCTCGGTGCAGAAGATGCTGGGCCACGCGGACATCGCCACCACGCAGATCTACACCCACGTGGTGGCGGACCGCCTGCGCAAGGTCGTCACCGAGCACCACCCGCTGGCCAAGAAGCGGACGGTGAAGGGCGAAACGTAGCGGTCTTGCCCCCTCCCCCGCGCTGCGGGGAAGGGGGCATCGGCTCACCGTTTCAGCCCGCTCCCGTAGCGGCGGCAGTCGTACTCGTCCGTCCCGCGCGCGGCGTTGCCGCCGTTCGAGGTGTTGTACGACGGGTCGTCGCACTGGCCGTTGCGGGCGTACGCGCCGCCGCCCCGGCGGTTGCCGTACGCATAGCCGTCGTCGTAGTCGCTGCCCGAATTGCCGAACAGCCCGCCCGAGCCGCCGAACAGGCCGCCGCCGCCACGGCCGCTGCTGGTCTCGTTGCAGGCGGCGAGCGTCAGCGGCACCGCGATGATCGCGGCCACGCGAAGTGCGGTCTTCATGGTCGTTTCCTTCTCATTGTGCGGGGCGAACCCCGTCCTCGATCCCTCAACAGGCGAACGCCGCGCGGAATTCCCTCACGGCGTGCAGGCCGGCCGGGCGCGACCAAACGCCCGCGACGGCTGTGCCGCGGCTGTGCTATAGCGGCTGGAAAGGGTGCGCGCCGAAGCGCGGCAGCGTTCAAGGAGGGGGAAACCGCTATGGCAACCACGATCTCCGGGCTCGAGATCCTCGGCCCCGTCAAGCCGGGCTACGAGGAGATCCTGACGCCCGAGGCGCTGGCCTTCGTCGCCGAGCTGGAGGGCCGCTTCGGCCCCGAGCGCGAGCGCCTGCTGGACGTCCGCCGCAAGCGCCAGGCCCTGATCGACGCCGGCGAGAAGCCCGACTTCCTGCCCGAGACCAAGGCGATCCGCGCCGCCGACTGGAAGATCGCGCCGCTGCCGCACGACCTGCTGGACCGCCGGGTCGAGATCACCGGGCCGGTCGACCGCAAGATGGTCATCAACGCGCTGAACTCCGGCGCCAAGGTGTTCATGGCCGACTTCGAGGACGCCAACACCCCCACCTGGGCCAACCAGATCGAAGGGCAGATCAACCTCCGCGACGCGGTGCGCCGCACCATTAGCTTCCAGGACCCGGCAACCGGCAAGGCCTACGCGCTGAACCCGAAGCCCGCCGTCCTGAAGGTGCGCCCGCGCGGCTGGCACCTGGAGGAGCGCCACGTCCGCTACGAGGGACAGCCGGTCTCCGCCGCGCTGTTCGACTTCGGCCTGTACGTCTTCCACAACGCCCGGGAGCTGCTGGCGCGGCACAGCGGCCCGTACCTCTACCTGCCGAAGCTGGAGAGCCATTTCGAGGCGCGGCTGTGGCGCGAGGTGTTCCTGGTGGCGGAGGACTGGCTCGGCCTGCCGCACGGCACCATCAAGGCCACGGTGCTGATCGAGACGATCCTCGCCGCCTTCGAGATGGACGAGATCCTCTACGAGCTGCGCGACCACTCGGCCGGCCTGAACTGCGGGCGCTGGGACTACATCTTCAGCTTCATCAAGAAGTTCCGCGACGACCCCGCGGCGGTCATGCCCGACCGCTCGGAGGTCACCATGGCGACGCACTTCCTGCAGTCCTACAGCCTGCTGGCGATCAGGACGTGCCACCGCCGCGGCGCCCCGGCCATCGGCGGCATGGCCGCCTACATCCCGGTGAAGGGCGACCTGGAGGCCAACGAGGTGGCCTTCTCCCGCGTGCGCGCCGACAAGGAGCGCGAGGCCTCCAACGGCCACGACGGCACCTGGGTGGCGCATCCCGGCCTGGTCCCGGTGGCGCAGGAGGTGTTCGACGCCTACGTGCCCGGCCCCAACCAGATCGAGCGCAAGCGCACCGACGTCGAGGTGACGGCGGCCGACCTGCTCCAGGTTCCCGACGGTCCGAAGACCGAGAAGGGCCTGCGCCTCAACGTGGCGGTCGGCATCGGCTACATCGAGGCGTGGCTGCGCGGCCTGGGCTGCGTGCCGCTGTTCAACCTGATGGAGGACGCCGCGACGGCGGAGATCAGCCGCTCCCAGGTCTGGCAATGGGTGCGGCACGGGGCTTCGCTGGACGACGGCCGGACGGTGACGCTGGAGCTGGTCGACGCGGTCATCGCCGAGGAGCTGGCGGCCTGGAAGGACCGGCTGGGCGAGGCCGTCTACGGCGCCGGCACGTGGACGCAGGCGGCGGCGCTGTTCCGCGATCTGGTGGCGCGGACCGACTTCGTGGAGTTCCTGACGCTGCCGGCCTACGACCGCATCGTGGCGGACGGCGCGTGAGCGCAACGATTGCCCCCTCCCTAACCCTCCCCCGCTTCGCGGGAGAGGGAACTCAAGCCCCCTCTCCCGCGAAGCGGGGGAGGGATGGGGAGGGGGCTGCATGCCTCTGACCGCTCCCGACTTCGACGCGGCGTTCCGCGAGCGGCTGGTCGAGCTGTTCCGCTGGCGCCGCGACGTGCGGCGCTTCCGCACCGATCCGCTGGCGGACGGCCTGCTCGACGCGCTGATCGACGCGGCGTGCCTCGCCCCCTCGGTGGGGTTCAGCCAGCCCTGGCGCTTCGTCACGGTGGACGAGCCGGCGCGGCGCGACGCGGTGCGCGCCAGCTTCACGGCGTGCAACGAGGCGGCGCTGGGCGGTTACAAGGGGGAGCGGGCGGCGCTGTACGCGAAGCTCAAGCTGGAGGGGCTGACCGACGCGCCGGTGCAGCTGGCGGTGTTCTGCGACGAGGGGACGGCGGCCGGCCACGGCCTGGGCAGCCGCACCATGCCGGAGATGCTGCGCTACTCGGTGGTGGCCGCGGTGCAGACGCTGTGGCTGACCGCGCGGGCGCACGGGGTGGGCGTCGGCTGGGTGTCGATCCTCGATCCCGACGCGGTGACCCGCGCGCTGGACGTGCCGGAGGGCTGGCGGCTGGTCGCCTACCTGTGCATCGGCTACCCGGTCGAGGCGCTGCCGGAGCCGGAGCTTCAGCGGGCGGGGTGGCAGGCGCCGGACCCGGAGGCGCGGCGGGTGTGGGCGCGGTGAGCCACGACCGCGCGCCCGTGGGCATCGGGCACCACGTCCTGCACGAACCACCGCCCGGCACGCCGGACGCCCGCCGGCCCCTGACCTGACGCGAGCCGCCGCCCATGGAGAAGATCGATTTCGGCGTGGACCCGAGCGACGAGCTGACCCTCTGGATCATGCTCGGCGCGGTGATCGTGCTGATCGCGCTGTCGGCGTTCTTCGCCGGGGCGGAGACCGCGCTGACCGGCGCGTCGCGGCCGCGCCTGCATCAGCTGGAGCAGGAGGGCAACCGCCGCGCCCGCCTCGTCAACCGCCTGCGCGCGGACAAGGAGCGGCTGATCGGCGCGCTGCTGCTGGGCAACAGCGCCGTCAACATCCTGGCCTCCTCGCTCGCCACCTCGGTGCTGATCGGCCTGTTCGGCGAGCACGGCGTCGCCTACGCCACCATCGGCATGACCGCGCTGATCGTCATCTTCGCCGAGGTGATGCCGAAGACCTACGCCATCAACCACGCCGACCGCTCGGCGCTGGCGCTGGCGCCGGTGGTGCGCTTCGCGGTGGCGCTGCTGGGGCCGGTGGCGGCGGCGGTGGAGTGGATCGTCGCCCTCATCCTGCGGCTGTTCGGCAGCGACATCCACACCGTGTCGGTCGGCAGCTCGGCCGAGGAGCTGCGCGGCGCCATCGAGCTGCACCGCGGCGAGCAGACCACCGAGGAGGAGGAGGAGATCCGCCACGAGCGCGCCATGCTGCGCTCCATCCTCGACCTCAACGAGGTGCCGGTCTCCGACATCATGACGCACCGGCGCAACCTGGTCACCATCGACGCCGGCCAGCAGCCGGCGCAGATCGTCGACGAGGTGCTGGCCAGCCCCTACACCCGCCTGCCGCTGTGGAAGGACAACCCCGACAACATCGTCGGCGTGCTGCACGCCAAGGCGCTGCTGCGCGAGGTGCGGGCGCACGGCGCGCAGCTGGAGCCGGTGGATGTGGTGGCGCTGGCCGCGCAGCCCTGGTTCATCCCCGACACCACGACCCTGCTCGACCAGCTGCAGGCCTTCCGCGAGCGGCGCGAGCACTTCGCGCTGGTGGTGGACGAGTACGGCAGCCTGATGGGCGTGGTGACGCTGGAGGACATCCTGGAGGAGATCGTCGGCGACATCTCCGACGAGCTGGACGTCAACGTCGCCGGCGTGAAGCCGCAGCCCAACGGCTCCTACGTCATCGACGGCTGGGTCACCATCCGCGACCTCAACCGCGAGTTCGAGTGGCGCCTGCCCGACGACAAGGCCTCGACCATCGCCGGGCTGGTGCTGCACGAGGCGCGCAAGATCCCCGAGGTCGGGCAGGTCTTCACCTTCTACGGCTTCCGCTTCGAGATCCTGCGCCGCCAGCGCCACCAGATCGCCGCCCTGCGCGTCACCCCGCCGAATACGGGCGAGGACCGGCAATAGCCCCTCCTTTCGTGCGGCGACTTGACGCACCCGCGATCTCCGCTCACCATACCGTCAGCGGGCCGAACAAACGGCCGCCGAATCCGGGATGGACAGGGAGAGATCGCATGCCGACACGCAAGCTGATGCCCGACGTGATCCAGCGACAGCAGCTGGTCTGCCTGTCGGCCGACACCACGGTGCGCGACGCCGCGGTGCTGATGGCCGAGCGCCGCATCGCCGCCATTCTGGTGACCGAGGGGCGCCGCCTCCAGGGCATCTTCACCGAGCGCGACCTGACCGTGCGCGTCGTCGCGGCCGGCAAGGACCCGGTCGCCACCCGGCTCGCCGAGGTGATGACCCGCGCCCCCGACACGCTCGGCCCCAACGCCGCGGCCGGCGAGGCGCTGGAGCTGATGGAGCGCCACCGCTACCGCCACCTGCCGGTGGTGGACGGCGACGAGGTGGTCGGCATCGTCTCGATCCGCGACCTGTTCGCCGTTGTGCGCGAGCACCTGGAGCACGAGATCAAGGACCGCGAGGAGTTCATGTTCGGCTCGGGCTACTCCGCGGGCGCATTGCCGTAATGCCAGAGCGAGGGGTGGGGCTCGCTTGACCTAAGCGTCAGCCCCACCGATATTCGCTTCGCACCTGCGAAAGCGAAAAGAGACCTGAATCGATGCCCCTGTCCCCGCCGGCGGAACGCCACCCCCTCCATACCCGCGAGATCACCTGCCGCGGGTACCGGCGCGCCGACGGGCTGTGGGACATCGAGGGCCACCTCACCGACGTCAAGACCTACGCCTTCGTCACCGAGCAGCGCGGCCGGCTGGAACCGGGCGACCCGATCCACGAGATGTGGCTGCGGCTGACCGTGGACAACCAGTTCAAGGTGCACGCCGTGGAGGCGGTGACCGACAAGTCGCCCTTCCTCGCCTGCGGCGACATCGCGCCAAACTACCAGCGCCTCGTCGGGCTGAACATCGGCAAGGGCTGGACCCGCGCGGTCAAGGAGCGGCTGGGCGGGGTCGAGGGCTGCACGCACCTGATGGAGCTGCTCGGCCCGATCGCCACCACGGCGTTCCAGACCATCTACCCGATCCTCGCCCGCGAGGCGGAGGAGCGCGCCAGGGCCGCCGGCCGCGGCCAGGACAAGAAGGCGCGCCCGGTGCTGCTCGACATGTGCCACATCTTCGCCAGCGACGGCGAGGTGGTGCGCACCTTCTGGCCGGAGCACTACACCGGCGACTGCGAGCCAACCAACGCCGAGGCGGAAGCGGCGGAGTAAGGCCGCCTACATCTCCATCCGCGCATCGCCCAGCGCGCGGCTCTTGACGCCGGCCGGCCGGGTGGAGCCGGGCAGGCCAGGGTCCTCGCTGGGGATGCCGCCGCCGCCGCCGCCGGAATCGCCGCTGGCGTCGCGCGGCAGGTCGAAGGGCGTGCCGACGAACGGGTCGCCCAGGCCGTGCCCGGCCTTCTGGTGGCCCGGCTCGGTCGCCGCCTGCACGAAGTACGACGCGATCAGCACGCGCACCGCCGAGGTGAAGGTCGACTTCTTCTCGGCCGCGGTCTGCGGCTTGGCTCCCGGTTCCAGGGCGGCGCGCTCGCGCTGCCTGTCAAGGCGCTCCTTGATCAGAGAGCACAGGGCGTTGATGGTCAGGCCCTCGCGCTGCCCGATGGCTTCCAGGGCCTGCCACATGGACGGCTCCAGGCGGATGCTGGTCCGCTTGTGTCCGTCCATGACGACGTTGCGGCTTTCCAGCGGCCCGACGCCGCCGCTGGGTCGCACGGTCTGTTTCTTCCGCCCGCGATTGGCCATGCAGAGCTCTTCCCTCGGTCCGCGGCCGTGGGGCTCTCCCCTCGGGCGGACACGATAAACGGTTGCATAGACCGCACTCTACCGAATGAAGCGCGAAATGCAACCGGCACTGCATATTGCAATTGCCGAATGCGGAAAGTCATCCGCCGGCAGTTGCACACCAATGTATGCAAATGGGCTGCGGGAATGACTAGCGGTCTTCCTGCGGGGCCAGGGTGGTGAGGGCGAGCGCGTGGACGCGTTCGTCCATTTCCTCCTGCAGCAGGGCGTAGACCATGCGCTGCCGCTCGACCCGCGACTTGCCGGCGAAGGCCTCCGACACCACGGTGACGTGGAAGTGCGTCTCGCCCTCCGGGTGGGCGCCGCCGTGGCCGATGTGGCGGTGCGACTGGTCCTCGATGTCGAGGCGCGTCGGCGACAGGCCGTCGGTCAGCTTCCGGCGCATGCGGTCGGTGTAGGGCGTGGCGGTGGCCATGATGTCTCCTGGAAAAGCGGTTCAACGAAGCTGTGTGGTGCCGGGCCGGCGTGCTGTCAAGGCGCACTGTCAAGGCGTGGAAAACGCTGTCAAGACCGCCATGCGCGCGCTTGCCAGCGCCCCGGGTGGTGCCCATACTCAGCCGATGCAGCGCAACCGAGCCCGCCTCGATTCCCGTTACGACTTCGCCCCGCGCCCGGCGACGCGGGCGTGCGACCATCCCGGCTGCGCCGGCGACGGCGAGTACCGCGCGCCCAAGGCGCGCGACCGGCTGAACGAGTATTTCTGGTTCTGCCTGAACCACGTGCGCGAGTACAACAAGGCCTGGGACTACTACGCCGGCATGGACGCCGACCAGATCGAGAGCGAGGTGCGCCGCGACACCACCTGGCAGCGCCCGACCTGGCCGCTGGGCTTCTGGGCCGTGCAGGAGAAGTTCCTGCGCGACCGCGCGACCAAGGGCTTCGGCTTCGAGTTCGGCCGCGAAGCCGGACAGGGCGCGGCGGAGGAGCAGGCGCAGCGCCGCCAGGCCGCCCGCACGCCGGAGGAGGAGGCGCTGGCCGTCCTCGACCTCGCCCCGCCGGTGGATTACGCGCGCATCAAGGCCCGCTACCGCGAACTGGCGAAGCTCCACCACCCCGACGCCAACGGCGGCGACCGGGCGGCGGAAGAGCGGCTGAAGGACATCAATCAGGCCTACAACACGCTGAAAGCCTGTTATGGTGCATGAAGGCCTCCGCCGGCGTATGATTGTATCACTGCCGCCGTCGGCGGCGCCCGGATCCGACCCTCGCTGAAACGACCAAGAAAACCGTACTCATGCCGTCTCAAGGAGCCACGCAGGCCAGTTCGGCCCTGTTCGACCACGTGCCGGACATCACGCTGTCGGTGCGCCAGACCTTCGGAATCGACAGCGACATGCAGGTGCCGGCGTTCAGCACGCGCACCGAGCACGTGCCGGACGTCGATGAGGCCTACCAGTTCGACCGCGACACCACGCTCGCCATCCTGGCCGGCTTCGCGCACAACCGGCGCGTCATGATCCAGGGCTACCACGGCACCGGCAAGTCCACCCACATCGAGCAGGTGGCCGCCCGCCTCAACTGGCCGTGCATCCGCGTCAACCTCGACAGCCACATCAGCCGAATCGACCTGATGGGCAAGGACGCCATCGTGCTGCGCGACGGCCTGCAGGTGACCGAGTACCGCGAGGGCATCCTGCCCTGGGCGCTGCAGCACGCCTGCGCCCTGGTGTTCGACGAGTACGACGCCGGCCGCCCGGACGTGATGTTCGTGATCCAGCGCGTGCTGGAGGTGGAAGGCAAGCTGACGCTGCTCGACCAGAACCGCGTCATCCGCCCGCACCCGGCGTTCCGCCTGTTCTCCACCGCCAACACGGTGGGCCTGGGCGACACCACCGGCCTGTACCACGGCACGCAGCAGATCAACCAGGGCCAGATGGACCGCTGGAACATCGTGGCGACGCTGAACTACCTGCCGCACGACGCCGAGGTGGACATCATTCTGGCCAAGGTGGCCGGCTACGACGACGCCAAGGGGCGCGAGACGGTGTCCAACATGGTGCGCCTGGCCGACATGAGCCGCCAGGGCTTCATCAACGGCGACATCTCCACCGTGATGAGCCCGCGCACGGTCATCACCTGGGCGGAGAACGCCAAGATCTTCAACGACGTGGCCTTCGCCTTCCGGATCACCTTCCTGAACAAGTGCGACGAGGTGGAGCGCCCGGCCGTGGCCGAGTACTACCAGCGCTGCTTCGGCGCCGAACTGCCGGAGACGGGGGTGAGCGTCAACCTGGTGTGACCCTGCGCCCCTCATCCTTGGAGTGCGTACCAAGTCTTCACGGATTTCACGGATTTAGGCACGGATTTCACGGATGAGGGTGGTTCTCGACGGCGAGACGGAAAGCTTGACCGAGCGCATCATTGGGGCCGGCTACGAGGTCTTCAACGCGCTCGGCCAGGGCTTTGTCGAATCCGTCTACAAGAAGGCTTTCGTCCATGAGTTGCGCGAGCGCCTGCTCGACGTCGGACAGGAGGTTCCCTTCGATGTCCGGTACAAGGGGCACAGCGTCGGCACCTACTACGCCGATCTGGTCGTCGAGAGCCGGGTGATCGTGGAGCTGAAGGTCGCCGAGGCCATCGCCCAGCCGCACGTCAAGCAGGTGATCAATTACCTGCGCGCCAGCACCATGCCGGTTGGTCTGCTGTTCAATTTCGGAACACCCGGCCTGACGTTCCGCAGAGTGCTTCCCTAGGAAGATCCGTGAAATCCGTGACCCAATCCGTGAAATCCGTGAAGCCCCAGTAGTCCCCACGCCAACCGAGACCGTCCCACACATGTCCTCCGACCGCGAATCCCCCGTCGAGATCTTCAAGCGCTCCACCGCGTCCACGGTGCGCGCCCTGGCGGGGCGCGAGGACGTGCAGGTCACGCATTCCTCCGAGCCGCCGGGCCTGCTGGGCACGCGGGCGCGCATCCCGGTGCCGCCGCGCGACCTCAACCCGCACGACGTCGCCACGGTGCGCGGCGCCGCCGACGCGGTGGCGCTGCGGCTGCGCTTCCACTCCAACGCCATCCACGCCCAGCGCATGCCCCTGGGCGACACCGCCCGCGCCGCCTACGACGCGCTGGAGCAGGCGCGCTGCGAGGCGCTGGGCGCGCGCGCCATGCCGGGCGTCGCGCACAACCTGGGCGCCGCGCTGGAGGAGCGCTACCGCAAGCACGGCTTCGACAAGATCACCGACCGCGACGGCGCACCGCTGGCCGAGGCGCTGCGCCTGATGGCGCGCCAGTTGATGACCGGCGAGGCGCCGCCGCCGAACGCCGCCCACGTGGTGGATCTGTGGCGCGGCTGGGTCGAGGAGAAGCTGGGCACGGACTTCCACGGCCTCTCGAAGCACATCGCCGACCAGGACTCCTACGCCCGCGCCGTGCGCAAGCTGCTGGCCGAGCTGGAGATGGACGTCGGCGAGGAGCCGGAGACCGAGGAGGACGAGGACGAGGAGCGCAAGTCCGAGGAGAACGAGAACGAGCCGAACGACGGCCAGACCCGCGGCGAGGACCAGGTCTCCACCGAATCGGAGTCGATGTCCTCCCCGCAGATGCAGGAGAGCGACCTCGGCGACGGCGCCGAGCAGGGCGGCGAGGACAGCGACGCCGAGATGGGCGAGGGCGAGGGCTCGGAGGAGCCGGCCGGCCCCGGCCACCCCTGGCGCCCGGAGAACAGCCGCCGCAACGAGGTCGATCCCAACGCCTACAAGGCCTTCACCACCCAGTTCGACGAGGTGGTGGACGCCGCTGACCTCTGCGACCCGGACGAGCTGGCGCGGCTGCGCATGATGCTCGACCAGCAGCTCCAGCACCTGCAGGGCGTCATCTCGAAGCTGGCGAACCGCCTGCAGCGCCGCCTGATGGCGAAGCAGACGCGCAGCTGGGAGTTCGACCTGGACGAAGGCATTCTCGACGCCGCGCGCCTCAGCCGCGTGGTGGTCAACCCGGTGCTGCCGCTGTCCTTCAAGCGGGAGAAGGAGACTGATTTCCGCGACACGGTGGTCGGGCTGCTGATCGACAATTCCGGCTCCATGCGCGGCCGGCCGATCTCCATCGCCGCCATGAGCGCCGACATCCTGGCCCGCACGCTGGAGCGCTGCGCGGTGAAGACCGAGATCCTCGGCTTCACCACCCGCGCCTGGAAGGGCGGGCAGGCGCGCGAGGCGTGGCTGTCGGCCGGCAAGCCGGCCAACCCCGGCCGCCTCAACGACCTGCGCCACATCGTCTACAAGGCGGCCGACCAGCCGTGGCGGCGAGCCCGCAAGAACCTCGGCCTGATGCTGCGCGAGGGCATCCTCAAGGAGAACATCGACGGCGAGGCGCTGCTGTGGGCGCACAACCGCCTGATCGCCCGGTCGGAGCAGCGGCGCATCCTGATGGTGATCTCCGACGGCGCGCCGGTGGACGATTCGACGCTGTCGGTCAACGCCGGCAACTATCTGGAACGCCACCTGCGCGAGGTCATCCAGTACATCGAGGGCCGCAGCCCGGTGGAGCTGGTGGCCATCGGCATCGGCCACGACGTGACGCGCTACTACCGCCGCGCGGTCACCATCGTGGACGCCGAGCAGCTCGGCGGCACCATGATGAACAAGCTGGCCGAGCTGTTCGACGAGGACGACGACCGCGGCGCGCCGGCCTGGGCGCCGCGCCGGGCGGCCGCACGGTGATGTTGCCCCCTCCCCACCCCTCCCCCGCTCATGCGGTGGAGGGAGTTTGCCAACACATCGGCGGAGTTCCCTCCACCGCGTCAGCGGGGGAGGGTTAGGGAGGGGCCGCGTCCGGCGCTTGGCTCTTTCCCCGGCCCGCGTTACCATCGGGGCATGCGAACCATTCCCGATTTCCCGAACCTGTTCATCCTCGACCACCCGCTGATCCAGCACAAGCTGACGCTGATGCGGGAGAAGGAGCGCTCGACCGGCGGCTTCCGGCAGCTGCTGCGCGAGATTTCGCTGCTCATGGGCTACGAGATCACCCGCGACCTGCCGATGACGACCGAGCGGATCGAGACGCCGCTGGAGCCCATGGACGCCCCCGTCCTGGCCGGCAAGAAGCTGGCCATCGTGCCGGTGCTGCGCGCCGGCCTCGGCATGGCGCAGGGCCTGCACGAACTGGTGCCGTCGGCGCGCGAGGGGCACATCGGCCTCTACCGCGACCACGACACCAAGATGCCGCACGAGTATCTGGTGAAGCTGCCGGAGGCCGAGGGCCGCATCTTCATCGTGGTCGACCCGATGCTGGCGACCGGCAACTCGGGCGTCCACGCCTGCGACGTGCTGAACCGGCACGGCGTCGCCGACGAGAACATCCGCTTCATGGCGCTGGTGGCCGCGCCCGAGGGCATGCGCGTCTTCCACGCCGCGCACCCCAAGGTGAAGGTGTTCACCGCGTCGCTGGACAGCCACCTGAACGAGAACGCCTACATCGTCCCCGGCCTGGGCGACGCCGGCGACCGCATGTTCGGCACGAAGTGAGCTGAAGCCCCTCCCCCGCAACGAGGGAGGGGCTTTTGATTCTACCCCTTGAACGTCTCCCCATAGCGGTCGCGCAACAGGTTCTTCTGCACCTTGCCCATGGTGTTGCGCGGCAGCTCGTCGAGGAAGAAGACGCGCTTGGGCACCTTGAAGTTGGCGAGCTGCTCCTTGCACACCGCCACGACCTGCGCCTCGTCCGGCCCGGACGCCCCCGGCTTGCGCAGAACCACCGCGGTCACCGCTTCGCCGAAGTCGGGGTGCGGCACGCCGACCACCGCGGACTCCACCACCCCGTCGATGCCGTCGATCACCGTCTCGACCTCCTTCGGGTAGACGTTGAAGCCGCCGGAGATGATCAGGTCCTTGGCGCGGCCGACGATGTGCACGTAGCCGCGCGCATCCACCTTGCCGACGTCGCCGGTGATGAAGAAGCCGTCCGGCTTGATCTCCTGCGCCGTCTTCTCGGGCATGCGCCAGTAGCCGGAGAAGACGTTCGGCCCCTTCACCTCGATGACGCCGATCTCGTCCGGCCCCAGCACTTTGCCCTGGTCGTCGCATACCCGCAGCTCGACGCCCGGCAACGGGAAGCCGACGGTGCCCGGGATGCGCTCGCCGTCCAGCGGGTTGGAGGTCAGCATGCCGGTCTCGGTCATGCCGTAGCGCTCCAGGATGGCGTGGCCGGTGCGCGCCGAGAACTCCTTGTGGGTGTCGGCCAGCAGCGGCGCCGAGCCGGAGATGAACAGGCGCATGTGCGCCACCGCCTCCCTGGTCAGGCCGGGATGGCCGAGCAGGCGGGTGTAGAAGGTCGGCACGCCCATCATCACCGTGGCGCGCGGCAGCAGCGAGAGCACCTGGTCGGCGTCGAACTTCGGCAGGAAGATCATCGGCGTGCCGTTCAGCAGCACGCAGTTGGTGGCGACGAACAGGCCGTGCGTGTGGAAGATCGGCAGCGCGTGCAGCAGCACGTCGTCCGGCCGCCAGCCCCAGTAGTCGTGCAGCACCTGCGCGTTGGAGCCGAGGTTGCGGTGGCTCATCATCGCGCCCTTGGAGCGCCCGGTGGTCCCCGACGTGTAGAGGATCGCCGCGAGGTCATCCAGGCCGCAGGGCACGGTGGCGAAGTCCGGGTCCAGCCCCTTGGCCCGCTCCGGCAGGCTGCCGTCGCCCTTGGTGCCCAGGGTCAGCACGTGCGCCACCTTGGCCGTGTCGGCGACCGCGCGCAGCGCCGCCTCGGTCTCCGGCCGGCAGACGAAGACGCGCGGTTCGGCGTCGGTCAGGAAGTACTCGACCTCCGCCTTGGTGTAGGCGGGGTTGAGCGGCAGGTAGACGCCGCCGGCGCGCACCACCGCCAGATAGAGCACGATGTTCTCGACCGACTTCTCGACCTGCACCGCCACGCGGTCGCCCTTGACCACCTCCAGGTCGGCCAGCAGCCGGGCGGTGCGCCCCACCGCCGCGTCCAGCTCACCGTAGCTGAGGATGCCGCCGTCCTCCGTCTCGATGAAGGGGCGGGTCCGGTCCTTCGGGAAGCGGGAACGGAACAGGTCGTAGATGTTGTCGCTCATCCTCGTCGCTCTTCTTGTCGGTGGCGTTCCTCCGGGGCATCGACCTTAGCGGTTCGCCCCCCAGGGGTCCAGGGCGCGATACGGTACCGTAGGGTGCATTCCCTACGCCACCGCCGCGAAGCCTTCCGCCTCGGCCGGCGCCTCCACCCCCACGAGAGCCCCGTCCCGCCAGCCGACCAGCCAGGATCCCGGCCGGCCGCCGCGGCAGCGCAGCAGCTCCAGCCGCCAGCAGGGCGCGCCGACGCCGGGCTCGCCGTCGGTCAGGCTCGGCGCCGGCGCGACGCGCCAGCGGGTCACCGCGGCGCTGGCGGCCCCGGCACGCCCCTCCCCCGTCTGCAGCAGCAGCCCGGTCACCCCGCCCGCCTCGGCCGCGAGCTGCAGCCGCCGGCTGGCCGTCAGGTCGAGGCCCCGCACCTCGCCCAGCACGGCGGCCAGCCGGTTGCAGCGCAGCGCCTCCTCCAGCGCCCACAGCGCGTCGGCCTCGCGCTCCGCCCGCACGGCGATCAGCCGCTCCGGGGTCAGTCCGTAGGCGGCCAGCCCGGCGGCGTGCAGGTCGCGGCCGCGCACCACCCACAGCACGGGCGCGCCGCGCGCCGCGGCCAGCCGGGCGAGCAGCGCCGCCGCGAAGGCGGTGCCGGCGCCCGCGTCCTCCGCCGTCACCTCGTGCAGGCACCCCAGCGGCAACCCGCCGTCGGGCAGGCCGGCGTCCAGCCCCGCCACCCCGAACGGCAGCACGCCGCCGCCCGCCTCGCCGCCCAGCCCTTCCATGCGGCGGATGCGGCTGCGCAACTCGGCCAGCAGCGTGGCCTTGGCGGTTTCGGCCATGGGAATCCTCCGGTCGGTGCAGGACTTTGTTCTCTTTATGTTCTAGCACAGGACTCGTGTCCTGTGGAGTCCGTTTGCCCCGGAAACGCGAAAGGGCGCCCGCACAGGGACGCCCTTCTCTCTTGGTGCGTCGTGGAAGCCGTGTCAGAAGTTGGCCACCTTGGCGTAGGCGTTCCCCCTGCCCTCGCCGCGGGTGGCGGCCCAGGCGGCGGTCGTGGCCCCGGCCCAGACGCGGCGCCGCACCGCCATCTGGAGGCGGCAGTCCTGCGAGCAGTAGAGCGGGGCAGGACCGCGCTGCGAAGCGCGTTTGAAGGGCCGGCCGCAGCAGGCGCAATACAGGGCGTCCATGGTTCCTCCCGGATTTTGGTTTTCCCGGATATTCGTCGGCCTTGAGGCCTTGTCTTTGGTTGGGCTGAGTGTCACCGGAATCCACGGTCCCTGGCTAGCGGCGAAAAGGACATATGGCGGTTGGAGACGGCCTCTCCACCCCTACCCTTCCGCCCATGTTGACAAGGCAAATCAACGGCTTGCGCCGGCACCCGTCCCCGGACGCGGCGATTCGCCGCGCACCTTTAGCGCAGGTCGGGTGATGGCCCGATGAACGTATGTTTAAAAGAATGTGAAGTTGTCGATTGCGGTGCAGCGCTGAATTCTCGCACCTGCAACACCACATCGAACCGATCCAAATGCTTGTCGCTAACGGAACCCCGGAGACACGCGCGTGAAGCTCACCGCCATCCGCCATTTCCTGCACAACGAGGCGTCGGGCGGCATCGTCCTGCTGGCGGCCTCGGTGGCCGCGCTGGTCTGGGCCAACTCGGCCGCCGCCCCGCTGTACGAAGGGCTGCTGCACCTGCCCGTGGGCGTGCACGCCGGGGCGCGCGGGCTGGAGATGTCGCTGCACCACTGGATCAACGACGCGCTGATGGCGGTGTTCTTCCTGCTGGTGGGGCTGGAGATCAAACGCGAGGTCCTGGCAGGCGAGCTGTCCACCCCCGCCCGCGCCGCGCTGCCGGCCATCGCCGCGCTGGGCGGCATGGCGATGCCGGCGCTGGTCTATGTCGGCTTCAACGCGGGCCAGCCGGGAAACCTGCACGGCTGGGCCATCCCGGCGGCCACCGACATCGCCTTCGCGGTCGGCGTCCTGGTGCTGCTGGGCAACCGGGTGCCGAGTTCGCTGCGCGTCTTCCTGCTGGCGCTCGCCATCATGGACGATCTGGGCGCCATCGTGATCATCGCCGCCTTCTACACCGCCGGCGTGGCGCCGACGGCGCTGGGCTTCGCGGTGGCCTGCGGCGTGCTGCTGGCGTGGTTCAACCTGATCGGGGTGAAGCGGCTCACCCCCTACATGATCGTCGGCGTCGTGCTGTGGGTGTGCGTGCTGAAGTCCGGCGTGCACGCCACGCTGGCCGGCGTGGCGCTGGCCTTCGCCATCCCGCTGCGCACCGACGGCGCGCACGGCGAGAAGACGCCGCTGCACCGGCTGGAGCACGCGCTGCACCCCTGGGTCGCCTACCTGATCCTGCCGCTGTTCGCGCTGGCCAACGCCGGCGTGCCGCTCGCCGGCATCACGGCGGAGAGCCTGCTGGAGCCGGTGACGCTCGGCGTGGCGCTCGGCCTGTTCGTCGGCAAGCAGGTCGGCGTGATGCTGGCGGTGTGGATCGCCGTGCGCCTGCGCCTGGCGCCGCTGCCGGCCGGGGCGACGTGGACGCAGCTCTACGGCGTGGCGGTGCTGACCGGCATCGGCTTCACCATGAGCCTGTTCATCGGCGCGCTCGCCTTCGGCGGGGCGGCGGACAAGGACGTGGCGGTGCGGCTGGGCGTGCTGGTGGGCTCGCTGGCCTCGGCGTTGTGCGGCTACGCGGTGCTGGCCGTCCAGCCGGCCCGGCGGGCCGCGCCGGCGCGGGTGGCGGAACCCGACGGCATCCCCGGCGGTTGACCCGGCATGAGCATGGCCTCCCCCTATCCCCATCGCGCCCGCGCCGAGAGCGTCGACCGTCTGGAGCGGCTGGACCGCCTGCGCCGGCTGGCGCGGCTGCTCGACAACCGCTGGACCATCCCCGGCACCCGCATCGGCTTCGGCCTGGACGGCATCGCCAGCCTGGTGCCGGTGGCCGGCGACACGCTGACCGCGCTGGTCTCGCTGCACATCCTCGACGAGGCGCGGCGCATGGGCGTGCCGAAGCGGCTGCTCGCCCGCATGCTCGGCAACATCGCCTTCGACTGGGCGGCCGGCTCGATCCCGGTGATCGGCACGATCTTCGACGTCGCCTTCAAGTCGAACCTGCGCAACCTGCGCCTCCTGGAGCAGCACCTGGTGGAGGACATGCGGGTGGTGAATCCGCGATAGCCCCAGCGATTCTACGGTTGTCGACAGGCGCATCCGGATGACACGATGGGACTTTGACCTGGATCAAAGCCCTTCGCCGGGCCTGGACGCACTCTCCCGACATGACCAAGACATCCTCGATGGACTCCGCGCTGCTCGCCAAGTACGACGGGCTGCGCGTGCCCCGCTACACCAGCTACCCGACGGCGCCGCACTTCTC
Organism: Azospirillum sp.; assembly: GCF_050789165.1. Classification (NCBI taxonomy): domain Bacteria; kingdom Pseudomonadati; phylum Pseudomonadota; class Alphaproteobacteria; order Rhodospirillales; family Azospirillaceae; genus Azospirillum; species Azospirillum sp. The sequence goes on along the minus strand of NZ_JBOZRT010000062.1, from coordinate 62,292 downwards.
GCCCAACGTGGGGCCCGAGACGTACCGGCGCTGGCTGGGGACCATCGATCCGGCCAAGCCCGGCTCGCTGTACATGCACATCCCCTTCTGCAAGGAGATGTGCTGGTACTGCGGCTGCCACACCAAGATCGTCGCCCGCTACGATCCGATCGCCAAGTACCTCGCGCACCTGCGCACCGAGGTCGGCCTGGTGGCGGACTGCATCCCCGGCCGCATGAAGGTGGCGCACATCCACTTCGGCGGCGGCACGCCCACCATGACCGCGCCGGAGGACTTCGAGGCGCTCATGGCCCTGGTGCGCGAGCGGTTCGACATCGTGGACGGCGCCGAGATCGCGGTGGAGATCGACCCGCGCACCCTGACCGAGGACATGGCGAAGGCGCTGGGCCGCGCCGGCGTCAACCGCGCCTCGCTGGGCGTGCAGGACTTCGACGCCGACGTCCAGAAGGCGGTCAACCGCATCCAGCCGCGCGAGATGACCGAGCGCACGCTGACGTGGCTGCGCGAGAACGGCATCCGCCACATCAACCTCGACCTGATGTACGGCCTGCCGCGCCAGTCGGTGGAGAGCGTCACCCGCTCGGCCGAGATCGCGCTGTCCATGGACGCCGACCGCTTCGCCGTCTTCGGCTACGCGCACGTCCCGTGGATGAAGACGCACCAGAAGAAGATCGTCGAGGGCGAGCTGGCCGATTCCTACGGCCGCTGGGACCAGTTCGCCGCCATCGCCAAGACCCTGACCGACGCCGGCTACGTCGCCGTCGGCCTCGACCACTTCGCCAAGCCGACCGACGAGCTGGCGGTGATGCAGGCGAAGGGCGAGCTGCGCCGCAACTTCCAGGGCTACACGACGGACGAGTCGGAGGTGCTGCTGGGCTTCGGCGCGTCCTCCATCGGCCAGCTGCCGCAGGGCTACATCCAGAACGCCGTGCCCTTCGACCACTACGCCGAGGCCATCGACGCCGGCCGCCTCGCCACCGTGAAGGGGCTGGCGATCAGCGACGACGACCGCGTGCGCCGTGCGGTGATCGAGCGGCTGATGTGCGACATGGCCGTGGACCTGGACAAGGTCGCCGAGCAGCACGGCCTGCCCGCCGACGCCTTCGACGAGGAGCTGGCCGCCATGGGCGACCTGGTGGCCGACGGCGTGGCGATGGTGGAAGGCCGCCGCCTGAGCGTGCCGGAGTCCGCCCGCCCGCTGATGCGCATCCCGGCGGCGCGCTTCGACACCTACCTCAGCACCGGCGCGGGGCGGCACAGCCGGGCGGTGTAACCTCTCGTCGAGCCCCCACCCCAACCCTCCCCCGCTGGGCGGGGGAGGGAGCTCCGCTGTCAGCCGTCAAAAGCCCTCCCCCGCCCAGCGGGGGAGGGTTGGGTGGGGGCACATGAGCCGGCGCTAAACCTCCAGCGTCTCGTCGCACACCACCCGGTTCCGCCCGCCGTTCTTGGCGCGGTACAGCGCCTCGTCGGCGCGCGCCAGCAGGGCGCTCACCGACTCCTCGCCGGGCTTCAGCGCGCTGACGCCGACGCTGACGGTGAAGGTCACCCCCACCCCGCCGGGAATCCGCACCTCGGTCACCGCCAGCGCGCGGCGCAGGCGTTCGGCCAGCAGCACCGCGCCCTGCGGCGGCGTCTCCGGCAGCAGGATGGCGAACTCCTCGCCGCCCAGGCGGCCCAGGATGTCGGCGCCGCGCACCAGCGAGCGGCAGACCCGCACGACGCTGCGGATCGCCTCGTCGCCGGTGGCGTGGCCGTGCGTGTCGTTGACCTTCTTGAAGTGGTCGATGTCCAGCATGATCGCCGACAGCGGCCGGGCGTAGCGCAGCGCCCGCATCACCTCGTTCGCCGCCCGCGCCATGAAGCGGCCGCGGTTGAGCGCGCCGGTCAGCGAGTCGGTGGTGGCGAGGCGCTCCAGCTGGCGCTGCATGTCCACCACCCGCGAGGCGGCGAGCAGCCGGGCGCGCAGCCACGCCCAGTCCAGCGGCTTGCGCAGGAACTCGTCGGCGCCGTTCTCCACCACCTCGAAGAACTGGTTGGTGATGCTGCCGGGGATCATCAGCATGAGGTAGAGGTGCTTCGCCCCCTGCGCGGCGCGCAGGTGCCAGCAGAGTTCGACGCCCTCCATGTCGCCGACGCGGAAATCGACCAGCACCACGTCGAAGTCCTCGTCCCGGGTGCGGACCAGGGCCTCCGCCCCGCTGTCGGCGACCGCCGTCTGGTGGCCGAAGCCCTCCAGCTGCTGGCACAGCGCCGTGCGCGCCATGCGCGAGTCGTCCACCACCAGGATCCGCATCCAGCCTCCTCGCCCGATGCCCCAGTGAAGCACAGCGTCTTTAAGGAAGCGTTACAACCCTGTGGATTATCCGAACCACGACAGGATCCGCACCAGCGCGCGCGTTTTCGCGCCGAACAGGGTGGGCGTGAAGGCGCCGCCCGCCGCCCGCTTGCCGGCCTCGGACAACGTCGGGTAGGGCAGCATCAGCCCGGCGAGCGTCGACAGCTTCGCCCGCGTCGCCACCGCCAGGCACCACAGCGCGATCTGCTCGCCCGCCTGCGCCCCGACGATGGAGGCGCCGACCACCCGCCCCCGGTGCGCCAGCAGCTTGACCAGCCCCTCCGCCGCGCCCTCGGCGCGGGCGCGGTCGTTGTCCGCGAAGGGCTGGCGCAGCACCTGGATGTTTCCGTAGGCAGCGCGCGCCTCCGCCTCGGTCGGGCCGACCTGGGCCAGCTCGGGGTCGGTGTAGGTGACCCAGGGCAGCGCCGCGTAGTCCTCGCGCGCCGGCAGCCGGAACAGCGCGTTCCGCACCACCAGCCCGGCGTGGTAGCCGGCGACGTGCGTGAAGGCCGGCCCGCCGGTGACGTCGCCCACCGCGTAGACGCGCGGGTTGGTGGTGCGCAGCCGCTTGTCGGTCTGGATGCCGCCGCGGTGCGCCTCGATGCCGGCGGCGTCCAGGTTCAGGTCCTCGACGTTCGGCCGGCGCCCGGCGGCGACCAGCAGGTCCGAGCCCTCGACCCGCCGTCCGTCGTCCAGCACCGCCGCCACGCCGTTGCCGGCGCGCTGCACGGTGGCGACGCCGACGCCCTCGACCAGCGTCACGCCCTCGGCGGCCAGACGGCGGCGCACCACCTCCACCAGTTCCGGGTCGTCGCGCGGCAGCAGCGTCTGCTTCTCCACCAGCGTCACGCGGCAGCCCAGGCGGCGGAACGCCTGCGCCATCTCCACGCCGATCGGCCCGCCGCCCAGCACGACCAGATGTCCGGGCGCAACGGTCCGGTCGAACAGCGTCTCGTTGGTCAGGTACGGCACGGAGTCCAGCCCCGGAATCGGCGGCACCGCGGCGCGCGAGCCGGTCGCCAGCACGAATCGCCGCGCCCGCACCTCCACCCCGCCCGCCTCGACCGTCCCCGGCCCGGTGAAGCGCGCCGAAGCCCGGATCACCCGCACGCCCAGCCCCTCGAAGCGTTCCTGGCTGTCGTGCGGCGCGATGGCGGCGATGGTGCCGCGCACGTGCGCGTGCACGGCGGCGAAGTCGGTCGCCGCTTCATGACCCCCACTGAAAGGAAAAACCACGCCGAACCGTCCGGCGGTGCGCACCGCGTGCGCCGCCTTCGCCGCGGCGATCAGCGCCTTGGAGGGCACGCAGCCGGTGTTCAGGCAGTCGCCGCCCATGGCGCCGCGCTCGATCAGCACGGTCTTCACGCCCATCTGCGCCGCCGCCGCGGCCACCGACAGCCCGCCCGACCCGGCGCCGATCACGCACACTCCACAGGACAGACGCTCCGTCACCCCCGCCTCCGCCACGCCTTGACCGCCACCGGCAGCAGCGCCAGCGCCGCCAGCCCCAGCAGCGGCAGAATCACCTCCGGGCAGAAGATCAGGCCGAGGTCCGGCGTCTCCCCGGCGTCCAGCACCGCCCCCAGACCGTTGCCGACGGACGCGTACACCAGCGCCCCCGGCACGATGCCGACCAGCGTCGCCAGCACGTACACCCGCACCGGCACGCCGAGGAATGCCGGCACCAGGTTGACCAGCCAGAACGGGAACAGCGGCACCAGCCGCAGGAACAGCATGTAGTTGAAGGCGTGGTCGCGGAACCCGTCCTCCAGCCGGCCGATCCATGGCCGCGCCTTGCGCCGCAAGGCCCCGCCCAGCGCCGAGCGGGCCGCCAGGAACACCGCCACGGCGCCCAGCGTCGCCCCCGCCACGGCGTACGCGGCCCCCCAGAGCACGCCGAACAGGAAGCCGCCGGCCAGCGTCAATACCGTGCCTCCGGGCACCGAGAACGCCACCGCCAGCGCGTACACCCCGACGTACGCCAGCACCGCCAGCCCGCCCTGCGCCTCGACGAACGCCGCCAGCCCGGCGCGCTGCGCCGCCAGCCCCTCCAGCGTCAGCGTGCGGTGCAGGCCCAGCGCGAAGAAGCCCGCGAATCCCGCCGCCAGCACCGCCAGCGGCAGCAGCCGGCGCGCGGAGGAGGGATGGGGCGTGTCGTCGGCCCGGTTGAGTGTGGGGTCGATCATGGCAGACAGAGTGATGCCGCGGCCGCTCACCGGCCAGTCACCTTGCCGTGAACGGGCCGGCACTGGTAGAAGCGTGCGCATGAGCGACCTCGCCCGCCACATCGACGCCCTCGCGCAAGCCCGTGTGCTGTGCGTCGGCGACCTCATGCTCGACCGCTTCGTCTACGGCTCCGTGGACCGCGTCTCGCCGGAAGCGCCCATTCCCGTGCTGCGCATCGAGCGCGAGGCGGTGATGCTCGGCGGCAGCGGCAACGTCGCCGCCAACCTGCTCGGCCTTGGCGCCGCCTGCCGCTTCGTCTCGGTGGTCGGCGACGACGGCCCCGGCGCCGAGGTGCGGCACATCGTGGGGCAGCAGATCGGCCCGGCCGAGGGCATCGTCGTCGAGCCCGGCCGCCAGACCACGCTGAAGACCCGCTTCATCGGCAGCCGCCAGCAGCTGCTGCGCGCCGACGCCGAGACGGTCGCCCCGATCAGGCCGGCCTCGGCGGAGGCGGTGCTCGCCGCCGCCCGCGCGGCGCTGCCCTCCGTCGGCGCGGTGATCCTCTCCGACTACGGCAAGGGCATGCTGACCGACGCGCTGGTCGCCGCCCTGATCGCGGCGGCGCGCTCCGCCGGGCTGCCGGTGGTGGTCGACCCCAAGGGCACCGATTACCGCCGCTACCGCGGCGCCAGCATCGTGACCCCCAACCGCAAGGAGCTGATGCAGGCCACCGGCCTGCCGGCCGACGACGACGCCCAGGTGGAGACCGCCTGCCGCCACCTGATCGAGACCTGCGGCATCGACGCCGTCATCGCCACCCGCTCCGAGCGGGGCATGAGCGTGGTCACCCGCTCCGGCCCGGCCGTGCACCTGCCGGCCGAGGCGCGCGAGGTGTTCGACGTCTCGGGCGCCGGCGACACCGCCGTCGCGGCGCTGACCGCCGCGCTGTCGGCGGGGGTGGAGCTGAACGACGCGGCGCGCCTCGCCAACCTCGCCGCCGGCATCGTGGTCGGCAAGGTCGGCACCGCCGTGGTTCGCGCGCCGGAGCTGCTGGCCGCCCTGCACGCCCAGGAATGGCGCCAGGGCGAGGCCAAGGTCGCCGCCCGCGAGGAGGCCGCCGAGTGCGCCGAGCGCTGGCGCCTGCGCGGCAAGCGGGTGGGCTTCACCAACGGCTGCTTCGACCTGCTGCACCCCGGCCACATCTCGCTGCTGACCCAGGCGCGGGCGGCGTGCGACGTGCTGGTGGTCGGCCTGAACAGCGACGAGTCGGTCCAGCGCCTGAAGGGCCCGACCCGCCCGGTGCAGTCGGAGACGGCGCGCGCCACCGTGCTGGCCTCGCTGTCCTGCGTCGACCTGGTGGTGGTCTTCGGCGAGGACACGCCCGAGCAGCTGATCCGGACGCTGCGCCCGGACGTGCTGGTGAAGGGCGCGGACTACACCATCGAGACGGTGGTCGGCGCCGAGTTCGTGCAGAGCTACGGCGGCAAGGTAGTGCTCGCCAACCTCGTGGCCGGGCAGAGCACGACCAACACCATCAAGCGCATGCAGTCGTAGGGGAAAGCGCGTCAGGCGGCGCGCGCGCCGGTCAGCGGATAGGGACGGATCAGGCTTTCCGCCGGGATCTGCCACTCGGTGGACAGGCGCCACGCCATGTCCATCGTCAGGCGGCGCTTGCGCGCCAGCACTTCGGACGCCCGCGCCCGCGAGCCGATCACGCGCGCCAGATCGGCCTGCGTGTAGCCGGCCTGCTCCATGCGGCTCTTGATCGCCTCCACCGGATCCGGCGGATCGATCGGCCAGCGCTGCGCCTCGTAGGCATCGACCAGCGTGCCCAGCACCTCCAGCCGGTCATGCTCGGCCGAGCCGGGCTCGGCGTCCCACAGCCGCTCGATGTCCGCCACGGCGGCGTCGTGGTCCTCGTCGGTACGGATGGGCTTGATGGTGTCCATGACAGGCCTCAATGCTTGTCGACCGTCAGCGCGTCGATGCGGTCGTATTCGGCGTGCGTGCCGATGAACTTCACGAAGGCGATGCGCGCCGGGAACTTGAACGCCACGATCAGGCGGTAGTTGCCGCCGCAGACCTCGAACCGCACCCGCTCGCCGTTCAGCGGCTTGGCCTTCGGGTAGGTGCGCAGCACGTCGTTCATGCACGTCCAGCCGGACTTCTGCGTGGTGCGGAACCACTCTTTCAGCGGCTGCTCGGTTTCCAGGTGACGCTCCCAGAACTCGATCAGCGTGGCGCGCTTGATCACGTTCATGCGTCACGATACCGTGTTCCCGAACTGGGAACAAGAGGCCGCCCATGCACCCGGTCGCCGCCCACGCCCTCTACGCCCTCGCCTGGGCCAGCTTCGGCCTCGGCCACAGCCTGCTCGCCATCCCTGCGGTGGCGGCGCGGCTGCGGCTCGGCGCGTACACGCGGCTGGCCTACAACGGGTTCGCGGCGCTGCACCTGCTGGCGGTGCTCGCCGCCGGGCGCTGGCTGCTGCCCGATCCCCTGGCCTTCGCCCGGCCGCCCTGGCTGGTAGCGCTCCAGGCGGCCGCGGCGCTCGCCGGGCTGGGCGTGTTCCTGTGGGGGCTGTCCGGCTACGACCTCGGCCGCTTCGCCGGGCTGACGCAGATCCGCGCGCGCCGCGCGGGCGTGGCCCTGCCGGCGGACGAGCCGCTGCACATCCGCGGCGCCAACCGCTGGGTGCGGCACCCGCTCTACAGCGGGGCGCTGCTGATGCTGTGGGGCGGCGTGGCGGACGAGCGGTCGCTGGCCACCGCCCTGTGGGCGTCGCTCTACCTGCTGGCCGGGATGCGGCACGAGGAGCGGACGCTGGAGTCCCTGTACGGCGACGCCTACCGGGCCTACAAAACGAAAGTGCCCGCCCTGCTGCCATGGCGAGGGCGGGCGCTTCGGTAAGGCGCGTGCTTACATCTTCTTCTGGACGTTGTCCGCCCCGCGCTCCATGGCGCGGCCGCCGGCCTGGACGTCCTGGCCCATGCCCTCGAAGGTGTTGCACGCGGTCAGCAGCGAGCCGAAGAGGGCGAGCAGCGCGAGGGCCTTGATCTTACGCATGGTAGACTTCTCCAAATCCGTTCGGTCCGGGTAGCAGGGGAACGGTTGCCGGGACCTCCGGGTTTCACGCATCACCCGAATTCGGGTGAGGCACCCCGGACGAGACCACCAGGGAGGGGACAATGTTCGAAGGGTTCGCGCACCGCCGCGTCGCCACCAGCGGCGCCGAGATCCACGCCGCCGTCGGCGGCGAAGGCCCGCCGCTGCTCCTGCTGCACGGCTTCCCGCAGACCCACGCCATGTGGCGCCACGTGGCCCCGACGCTGGCCGAGCGCTTCACCGTGGTGGCCGCCGACCTGCGCGGCTACGGCCGGTCGGAGAAGATCCCCGGCGACCCCGCCCACGTCCGCCATTGCAAGCGCACCGTCGCCCAGGACCAGGTGGAAGTGATGCGCGCGCTGGGCTTCGAGCGCTTTTTCGTCGCCGGCCACGACCGCGGCGCCCGCGTGGCGCACCGCATGGCGCTCGACCATCCGGATCGGGTGGAGCGGCTGGCGCTGCTCGACATCCTGCCGACGCTGCACGTGTTCGAGGCGGCCGACCAGGCGATGGCCACCGCCTACTACCACTGGTTTTTCCTGATCCAGCCCGACGGGCTGCCGGAGCACGCCATCGGCCTCGACCCGGAATACTGGCTGCGCCGGCTGCTCGGCTCCATCGGCGCCGGCGGCGGCGAGGTGTTCGACGGGGAAGCCTTCGCCGAGTACCTGCACGCCTTCCGCGATCCCGCCACCGTGCACGCCATGTGCGAGGACTACCGCGCCGGGGCGAGCATCGACCTCGACCACGACCGCAAGGACCGCGCCGAGGGGCGCCGCGTGGCCTGCCCGACGCTGGTTCTGTGGGGCGAGCGCAGCGTCGTCGGCCGCCTCTACGACGACCAACTCGGCATCTGGCGCCGCTACGCCCCGCAGGCCGAGGGCCACGGCGTCCCCGCCGGCCACTTCCTGCCCGAGGAGCGGCCGGCGGAGGTGACGGAGGCGCTGTTGCGGTTCTTTGCCTGACGCTTCACGGCGGATCACCGTGTTTCACAGGTGCGTGAGGCCTCTGGCCGCCGGCGGAAATCGCGACAAGCTTGCCGTTGAGGCGCTCATGCCGCCAACGGGAGCCGAGCCATGTTCCGCCACGCCCTTCTGCTGACCGTACTGACCCTGACGCTGGCCGCGTGCGCCGGCCCCTACGTGGACCCGAGCCCGCGCGAGGTGACGTCCGCCGGCCCCGAGGCCGGCCTCCATCACGAGGGCATCGCCGCCAACCAGATGACGCGGATCGACTCGCAGCAGTGACGGGGCCGCGGGTCGATCCGGGCCGGGTCCTATCCCTCCAGCGTCGTCCGCCCGAACGGGTTGCCGAGCTTCGAGCCGAAGGCGGCCTTGCGGGCCTCGCGCCAGACGCCGCCGTTCCAGCGCGCGTGCGGCTCGGTGCGGACCTCCTTCACCATCGGCTGGGTGCGCGCCCAGGCGCGGAAGGCCTCCTCGAACGTCGCCGCCGCCTTGGCGTCGGGGGCGTCCAGGGTCACCGTCACGGTCACGTCCATGCTCATCGGAACCTCCCTGTGCTGTGCGGGTCGTTGCCGCTTCAACAGCCGGAGGCGGCGACCGTCACCGGGGCTCCTCTTGCCAGAGCGCCCCTCCCATGATAGGTTCAAATTCCTTTCGAGGAAACAGCCCACCCCGTGAACTGAACACGCCCCGCACAGTGTTCCATGGTGTTCCACTTCGTTCCATCCGCCACCCTCCCGGCCCTCATGGCCGCCTTGCCCGGAAGGGCGAACTCGGCCGTTGCACGGGCGGGCGCAGGGGGGCATAAATCGCGGCGACAAGGCCCTCCCCGGCCACCCAACAAGAACGCGGCGGAAGGAACAGCGCATGGCTGAGAGCACTTACGATGTCGTCGTCATCGGCGGCGGTCCTGGCGGGTACGTCTGCGCGATCCGCGCGGCGCAGCTCGGCTTCAAGGTCGCCTGCGTGGAGAAGCGCCCGGCGCTCGGCGGCACCTGCCTCAACGTCGGCTGCATTCCCTCCAAGGCGCTGCTGACCGCGTCGGAGAAGTTCGAGGAGGCCAAGCACGGCCTCGCCAAGTTCGGCGTCAAGGTCGGCGGCGTGGAACTCGACCTGCCCGGCATGATGAAGCACAAGGACGAGGTCGTTAAGTCCAACACCGGCGGCGTCGAGTTCCTGTTCAAGAAGAACAAGATCGACTGGATCAAGGGCGCCGGCACCATCGTCGCCAAGGACACCGTGTCGGTCGACGCCAACGGCGGCACCACGCTGAAGGCCACCAAGGCCATCATCATCGCCACCGGCTCCGAGGTCACCCCGCTGCCGGGCATCGAGATCGACGAGGAGAAGATCGTCTCCTCCACCGGCGCGCTGGCGCTGGCCGAGGTGCCCAAGCGCCTCGTCGTCATCGGCGGCGGCGTCATCGGGCTGGAGCTGGGCTCGGTCTGGGGCCGCCTGGGCGCCCAGGTCACCGTCGTCGAGTTCCTCGACCGCATCCTGCCGGGCATGGACGGCGAGGTGTCGAAGCAGATGCAGCGCATCCTGGCCAAGCAGGGCATGACCTTCAAGCTCGGCGCCAAGGTCACCGGCGCGAAGACCACCAACACCGGCGTCGCCCTGACCGTCGAGCCCGCCAAGGGCGGCGACGCGGAGACGCTGGAGGCCGACGCCGTGCTCGTCGCCATCGGCCGCCGCCCGCACACCCAGGGCCTGGGCCTGGAGAACGTCGGCGTCGAGATGGACCCGCGCGGCCGCGTGAAGATCGACCACCACTTCCAGACCAACGTGCCGGGCATCTACGCCATCGGCGACGTGGTGGAAGGCCCGATGCTCGCCCACAAGGCCGAGGACGAGGGCGTGGCGCTGGCCGAGATCCTCGCCGGACAGGCCGGCCACGTGAACTACGACGTGATCCCCGGCGTGGTCTACACCTGGCCGGAGGTCGCCTCGGTCGGCAAGGGCGAGGAGGACCTGAAGGCCGCGGGCATCGCCTACAAGGCTGGCAAGTTCCCGTTCACCGCCAACGGCCGCGCCCGCGCGATCAACAGCACCGAGGGCTTCGTCAAGATCCTGGCCGACGCGCGCACCGACAAGGTGCTGGGCGTCCACATGATCGGCCCGAACGTGTCGGAGATGGTGGCCGAGCTGGCCCTGGCCATGGAGTTCGGCGCCTCGTCCGAGGACATCGCCCGCACCTGCCACGCCCACCCGACCCTGTCGGAAGTCACCAAGGAAGCGGCGCTGGCGGTCGACGGCCGTCCGCTGCACATGTGATCGGAGCGGGGTGAGGGTGACTCACGTGCCCCCACCCCATCCCTCCCCCGCTTCGCAGGGGAGGGGGCCGGTCGTCCTATCTCCCCTCCCCTGCGAAGCGGGGGAGGGGCGGGGGGTGGGGGCAAACGCATGACGCTCTCCCCCGCCCGCCTCACCCTCGTCATGTGCCTCTCCGAGGTGCTGACCATGGCCGGCACCATGACGGTGCCCGCCCTGCTGCCCGTCTTCATCGAGGCCTGGGGCCTGACCACCGCCGAGGCCGGCTGGCTCGGCGGCATCGCGCACCTGGGCTACGTGCTGGCCGTCCCGGTGCTGCTCGGCCTCACCGACCGGCTCGACAGCCGCAAGATCTACCTGTGGTCCACCGCCGTGGCGGTCCTGTCCTGCGCGGGCTTCGCGCTGTGGGCGGACGGCTTCTGGTCGGCGATGCTGTTCCGGGCGCTGGGCGGCGTCGGCCTGGCCGGCACCTACATGCCCGGCCTGCGCGTGCTGTCCGACCACATCGCCGGGCCGCGCGCCGGGCGCTGCATGTCCTTCTACACCGCCAGCTACGGGATCGGCGTCGCCGGCTCGACGCTGGCCGCCGGCCTCGTCGCCGGAGCGGGCGGCTGGCACGCCGCCTTTTGGCTCGCCGCGGCGCTGACGCTGGCCGCGCTGCTGCTCGGCCTCGCGCTCATCCCGCGCACCGTGCCGGAGAACGCGCCGCCCAGCCTCGCCGCGCTGTTCGACTTCCGCCCGGTGCTGCGCAACCGCAAGGCCATGGGCTACATCCTCGGCTACACCGCCCACAATTGGGAGCTGTTCGGCTGCCGCGGCTGGCTGGTCGCCTTCCTGGCCTTCGCCGCCGGGGCGCCGCAGGGGCAGGTGCCGGCGCACGTCACCGCGCTGGCCACCGTGATCCTCATGGTCGGCGTCGCCGCCAGCATCCTCGGCAACGAGGCGGCGCAGCGCTGGGGGCGCGACCGCTTCCTCACCGTCATCATGCTGGCCTCGGCCGCCATCGCCGCGGTGATCGGCTTCGCCTCCGCCCTGCCCTACGGGCTGCTGGCGGCGATCGCGCTGGTCTACGGCTGCACCATCACCGCCGACAGCGCCTCGCTGACCGTCGGCATGGTCGGCGCCGCCGGGGCCGGGCGGCGCGGGGCGGCGATGGCCATGCACTCGCTGTTCGGCTTCGCCGGCGCCTTCGTCGCCCCCATCGTCTTCGGCGTGGCGCTGGAGACCGCGGGCGGGCCGGAGAGCGTCGCCGGCTGGGGCGCCGGGTTCCTGACGCTGGCCGCCGCGGTGGCGATGGGGCCGCTGTTCCTGCGGGTGCTCGGCCGCTGACCATGCCAGAGATCGTCCCCGTCGCCGATCCCGCCGACCCGCGCATCGCCGCCTACCGCGACGTGCGCGAGCGCGACCTGACCGGGCGCGAGGGGCACTTCATCGCCGAGGGCGAGGTGGTGCTGCGCCTGCTGATCCGCTCGCCCCGGCACGCGGCGGTGTCGCTGCTGCTGGCGGAGAACCGGGTGGCGAAGCTGGCCCCGCTGCTGGCCGAACTGCCGGACGACGTGCCGGTCTACGCCGCCGCCCAGCCGGTGCTGGACGCCGTCGCCGGCTTCCCGCTGCACCGGGGCATCCTGGCGCTCGGCCGACGCGCGCCGCTGCCGTCCGCCGACGACCTGCTGGCCGGGTTGGGACCGCGGGCGCTGGTGGTGGCGCTGTTCGGCATCGGCAACCACGACAACATGGGCGGCATCTTCCGCAACGCCGCCGCGTTCGGCGCCGACGCCGTGCTGCTCGACCCGACCTGCTGCGACCCGCTGTACCGCAAGGCGATCCGCGTCTCGGTCGGCGCCACGCTGCTGGTGCCCACCGCGCGGCTGGACGGCGATCCGGTCGCCCTGTTCGAACGGCACGGCTTCACCGCGCTGGCGCTCAGCCCGTCCGGCGAGACGGTGCTGGCCGCCCTGTCCCGCCCCGCCCGCGCTGCCGTCCTGTTCGGCTCCGAGGGGCCTGGGCTGCCGGCGGACCTGCTGGCGCGGGCGCACACCGTGCGCATCCCGATGGCCGGCGGCTTCGACTCGCTGAACGTGGCGACCACCAGCGGCATCGTGCTGCACCACCTTGCCTGCGCCGCGGTCGGCACGTCATGATCGGCCGCAACGAACCAGAGGGGAGGACCGCCATGCTCACCGGTTTCACGTCGCCGCTCACGCCCGAGGGCCGCTCTTCGCTCGCCCCGGCGCCGCCGTGGCACTACGCCGGCTGGCTGTTCTCCATCGACTACGAGCTGGACGCGGGCACCGCCGCCGCCTTCCTGCCCGACGGCTTCGGCACGGCCACCGGCCGCGCCACCGTGCACTTCGCCGACTGGCAGGCGACCTCCGACGGCAGCGAGCTGCTCGACCCCGTCTACTCCCAGTACCGTGAGTGCTTCGTGCTGGTGGAGGCGGAGCGCGCCGGAGCGCCGGTCAGCTTCTGCCCCTTCATCTACGTGGACCAGGACGTGTCGCTGATCCGCGGCTGGCTGCAGGGCCTGCCGAAGAAGCTGGGCAGCGTCTGGCTCACCCGCTCCTACCCGGTGGACCACGTGGCCGGCGCCCCGTCGCGCGCCGGCACGCGGCTCGGCGCCTCGCTGGCGGTGAAGGACCGGCGTCTGGCGCAGGCGGCGCTGACGCTGACCGGCGGCGAGGGCAGGCACCTCGGCCTGCTGGCCCGCCCGACCTACGGCCTGTTCGGCCTTCCCAGCATCGTCGGCGGCGCCAGGCCGGCCGAGCCGCAGCTGGTCCGCATGGTCGCGGATGCCAAGGAGTTCGGCCCGTTCTACGCCGCCGAGGCCGAGGTCGAACTGTACCCCTCGCCGCGCGACGAGCTGGCGGTGCTGGCCCCGAAGCGGGTGCTGGAGGCGTCGGCGGGATACTTCGCGATGAGCGTCACCCAGGTGGCGGCCGGCTGAGCCGTCACGCCCGGCCGACCAGCGCCACCCGCGACCAGGGGCGCTGGACGGCCAGCGCCTCGACGATCATCGGCCCCATGATGCCGGCGGTCAGCGAGGTGGCGAACACCAGCAGGTCGGCCTGCCACCCCAGCCGCACCAGGACGATGCGCACCGCCGCGGTGAAGAAGGTGTGGTAGAGGTAGATGGCGTAGGACGCCTCGCCCACCGTGCGCATCACCCCGCTGGACGGCATGACGCGCAGCAGCGTCAGCGCCCCGCCCATGCCGCACAGCAGCGCCACCCCGCTCTTCCACCCGATGTGGAAGGGCACGAGGTGCAGCAGCGACGCTTGGTGCACCGCCAGCCCGACCGCCAGCCCCAGCGGCGCCAGCGCCCACACCCGCGGCTGCCGGAACGTGTCGGCGAAGCGCCGCACCGCCACCCCCAGCAGGAAGTGCGGCAGCAGCGTCGCCGCCTCGTTCGCCGACCAGGGGTTGGCCTCGGTGTCGATGGCGAAGAAGGCGACGAGCGCCAGCGCGAAGCCCAGCGCGAACGCCCGCGGCGTCGCCAGCAGGCCGAACGCGTCGGCCACGCCGACCACGGCGAAGATCAAGAACAGCGCCTGCAGGTACCACAGGTGCGCGTAGGAGAAGACGTAGATCCGCCACATCTCCTCCGGCGCGTCGTTCCCGTTCGAGCCGGGCGCCGCGGTCTGGAGCAGGTAGAACACCGTCGACACGATGACGAAGGGCAGCAGCAGGCGCCGCACCTTCTTGCCGAAGAAGACCTTGAGCATGCCCTCCCGCACCGGCCGCGCCGCGTAGACGTAGCCGGAGATGAAGGTGAACAGCGGCATCCGGATCAGTTCGAAGCTGCTGGTCAGGTATCGGTACAGCGAATCGTCGCCGACGTGCATGCCCGACCCCGGCACGCCCACCGTGTGGTAGGCGACCAGCAGCAGGCAGGCGAGCCCGCGCAGCTCCGTCACGTTGTACCGTGCGTCCGTCCGTGCCATTTCCGCTCGCCCTGTGCCGGGCGCTCCTTCCCTTGTGCGCATAGGCAAGGTCGCGAGGACGGCGCCCGGCCGCAAGCCGCCCGTCCGTAACCTCGCCGCCTTGGTCCGGCGCCCACCTCTTTCGAAAGTTCGTCGCGACCGGAGACTCCGCCGTAGGCAAGCCGGCGAGGCTGCCCTACCATGGGCGGCATGCCCCTTCCGACCGCGACCCGCAGCCTGTCCGCCAAGCTCCTGGTGCTGACCGTGCTGTTCGTGATGCTGGCGGAGGTGCTGATCTACACGCCGTCCATCGCCCGCTTCCGCCTGACCTACCTGCAGGAGCGGCTTTCGGCCGCCCACCTCGCCGCGCTGGCGGTGGAGGCCGCCCCGGACCGCATGGTGACCAAGGAGCTGGAGGCCAAGCTGCTCGCCCATGTCGGCGCGCACGCGGTGGACCTCGTGCAGCCGGACAGCCGGGTCTACATGCTGTCGCGCTCCATGCCGCCGCAGGTGGACGCGGTGGTCGACCTGCGCGGCGCCGGCGTGGTGGACCTGATCGCCGACGCCTTCATGGCGCTGGCGCAGAGGCAGAACCGCGTGCTGCGCGTCATCGACCGCTCGCCCAAGGACGTGGCGCAGCGCGTCGAGATCGTCATGGACGAGCGCCCGATGGTCATGGCGATGCTCGACTATTCCGAGCGCATCCTGGTGCTCTCCGTGGTCATCTCGCTGATCACCGCCGGGCTGGTGTTCCTGGCGCTGGTGGTGATGCTGGTGCGTCCGATGCGCCGGCTGACCGAGAGCATGGTCGCCTTCCGCCGCGATCCCGAACACGCCGAGCCCACCTTCGCCCCCGACCCGCGCCGCGACGAGATCGGCGTCGCCCAGCGCGAACTGATCGCCATGCAGGACGCGCTGGGCACCGCGCTGCGCCAGCGCGAGCGGCTGGCGGCGCTGGGCACCGCGGTGGCGAAGATCAACCACGACCTGCGCGGCATCCTCTCCACCGCCGCCCTGCTGTCCGAGCGCCTGGCCGAGAGCGCCGACCCCGAGGTGCGGCGGGTGACGCCGCGCCTGATGGGCGCCATCGACCGCGCCGTCGACCTGTGCGGGCAGACGCTGTCCTACACCCAGGACGGCGTGCTGCCGCTGCGCCGCGCGCGGGTGGACCTCGCCGCCCTGGTCGAGGAGGCGGGGGCGGAGGTGGCCTCGTCCCTAAGACCTGATGGCGCGCGCACGGACGCCGTGTGGGTTGGCCAAGTGCCGGCCGGGCTGACTCTGTCGGCGGACGGTGACCAGCTGGTCCGGGCGCTCGCCAACCTCGGCCGCAACGCGGTGCAGGCGGGGGCGGATTCGGTGACGGTGGAAGCGCGGCGGACGGACGGGCGGCTGGTGCTGACGGTAACCGACAACGGCCCCGGCCTGCCGCCGCGGGCGCGCGAGAACCTGTTCCAGCCCTTCGCCGGCTCGGCCCGCGCCGGCGGCACCGGCCTCGGCCTCGCCATCGCGCGGGAGATCGCCCGGGCGCACGGCGGCGACCTGCGGCTGGTCGAGAGCACGGGCAGCGGGACGGTGTTCGCCCTGGAGCTGCCGGTGGAGTGAGGGCTTTGTTCCCTCCCCCGCCCAGCGGGGGAGGGTTAGGGTGGGGGCAAACCTTACTCCGCCCGCGCCCGCGACCAGAACAGCTTCGCCCCGTGGAAGCCGTCCCACTGCTCGTTCAGGTGCGCCTCCAGGTCGGCCACGCCGCGCGCCAGCCAGCCGATGACCAGCCCGGCGGCGCGGCGCTCGCCGGTGCCGGCACGGCTGCCGTCGGCGTGCAGGTCGTGCAGCAGGCGCGTCGCCGTCGCCACGTCGTTCAGGTGGCCCAGCGCGTCCTGGAACGCCGCGAGCCGCTGGATGTAGCGGCGCGCCGCCTTGTCCTCGTACAGCGAGCGGAAGAACTCCGCGGCGTAGCGCAGCTTCTTCAGCGCGATGCGCAGCTGGTGGCGGTCCTCCACCGACAGCTCGGCGAAGCCCTGCCCGGCCTTGCGCGCCCGCTTGCGGCGCTTGGTCAGCAGCTCGTCGGCCAGCGTGATGACCGGCTGCAGCAGCCGCGCCGACTCCTCGCTGACCGGCTGGGCGCGCCAGCCCTGGTCCTCCAGCCACGCACCGAGGCGCAGCATGAATTCAGTGTAGCGCGGCGACAGGATCGCCTCCCGCGCGCCCTGGTACGCCGCGTCGCGCCTGGCGCGGGCGGCGGCCTCCAGGGCGTCAATGCCGCTGAACAGCGGCGCCTCCTGGACGTTGGTGCGCTCCAGCCCCTGGCGCACCGGAGCCAGCAGGTCGGTCAGGAAGACGTCCCAGTCGCGCGCCGGCCCCAGATGGCCGCCCAGCCACTTCACCTCGCCGACCAGCCAGTCGTACTGCTCCGCCGGCACGTAGGGGCGGAACAGCGCCAGCGCCGAGCGCAGGCGGCGCAGCGCCACCCGCATCTGGTGGATGCCCTCCGGGTCCTCGCCCTTCAGCGAGCACGCCTCGTTCTCCGTAAGGTGGATGAGGCAGTTGGAGACGATGCGGCACAGCGCCCCCTCCACCGTCACCTCGGGCGACAGCGCGATCTTCGCCGCCTTCACCGGCTCGTCCACCCCGCCGGCCGCCAGCGCGAAGCCGCGCGCCGCCTTGGTGCGCGACTCGACTCGCAGCGGCGCCGTCTTGGCCAAGTCGAGCGCCAGATCGAACAGCGCCTTCGACTCGCCCTGTTTCAGCTCCAGTTCCACCTCGCACAGCGGCAGGACGGCGCCGGCCGGGGTGCGGATCTCGCCCTTGTCGAAAGCCACCTCGATCACCGCGCCGCCGCCGTCCAGCACGCGGATGGTGCGCTGGATGGCGGTGGTGAACATCGGCTGAAGCTCATCCACGCCCACCGAGTCGAGCAGCGCCCGCGCGTCGGGCTCGGTGAACAGCGACAGGTCCAGCGCGGGGCCGGGCACCGGGCATTCCCACTCGGCGCGGCCGAGGCCGCCCTCGGCGAACGGCGGGCCCTTGAGGGTCTGGACGAACCGCTTGCCCTTCCTGCGCACCCGCAGGCTGACCAGCTGGCGCGCGAGGCGCTGGTCCGGGGTGTCGTAATAGACGCTCTCCAGCGCGCTGGTGGCGGCGCGGCTGGCGGCACCGAGCGCCGGGGCCGAGCGCAGCGCCGGCAGGTCTTCGGGCCGCGCGGCCAGCTTCAGTTCGGTCTCGCGGTTGTGTTCGGCGTCGGCCATGGCATCGAAAGGGGGAGGTTCGGGTCCAACTTTTCTACACGGACGTATTCACATTGCCTAGCCAGACAAGTTTTGCAGTTTCATTGCGGTTTTATGACGGCGCGTCCCCGCCCTTCTTCAGCACCATCACCTTCGACATGAAGGCCGGCGTCTCCGAGACCACCGCCAGCCCCGCCCCGGCGAACAGCGCGCGCAGGTCCTGCCGCGCGTAGTCGGCGTAGAAGGGTTCGTGGAAGGCGATGGGGAACAGCTCCAGCAGGCCGTCCATCACCGGGTTGTCGCCGGTCTGCAGGCTGTCCACGAAGACGACGATGCCCCCGGGCTTGAGCACCCGCGCCCACTCGGCCGCCGCCCGGGCGCGGACCTTTCGCGGCAGCTCGTGGAACAGGTAGATGCAGGTGACGATATCCTGGCCGGCGTCGGGCAGCGGCAGGGCCTCGGCCGCCGCCTGCACCGCGCGGCTGGTGCGCGCCCACGGCGCGAGGTTGCGCCGGGCCTCCGCCAGATAGGCGTGCGAGAGGTCGAGCGCGGTGGTGTCCAGCCGCGGCCAGTTGTCCTTCACGAAGGTCAGGAAGCGTCCGGTCCCGGCCGCCACGTCGAGCAGCCGGCAGTCCGCTACCGCCCGGGTCCGCAGATGCTCGAAGATCGGCACCAGCGCCTGACGCCGCATGGCGTCGGCGCCGCCGCCGAACAGCACCTCGACCTGATGGTCGTACAGCCGCGCGCTGCGCTCCGACAGGTAGCCGTCGGTCTGGAAGTGGAAGTTCTGGCGGTAGTAGGCGGGCAGCGCCTCCGACCCCGGCGGCGGGTTGGCGCGCACCTCGGTGCCGACGTGCGCGCGGCGGCGGCGCGTCACCTCCGGCAGGTCGCGGAAGAAGGCGGCGGCGTCCGCCACCACCCTGGCCGGGCTGGGGATCAGGTCGTGCGGCAGGCGGTAGTAGCCCGCCTCGATGTTGGCGAGGTCGCGCTCCATCAGCGCGCGCAGCTCGGCCAGGACGCCGCGGGTGTCGGGCACGCGCAGGCCCGGCGGGCGGCGCTCGCGCGGGACATTGGGGCCGGAGATGCGGGCGGCCAGCGCGTACTGGCCGAAGAACCACGCCACCCGCGCCGCCTGGGACGCGGCGTAGGCGAGGCGCCCGGCCGGGCCGACGAGCGGCGGACGGGGGAACTCGGGTCGCGGGGAATCGGTCATAGCGATAAGGTGGTGACCCTATCCGCCAAGGCGAGTCCCTTATGACCGCCGGGCCGCGACCTTCGGTCCCTACCCCGCCGTGCGGCGTTGCAAAGCCGGGCGCGCTGTGCTTCGTTGCGCGCCAGATTCGAACCTTCTGGGGTCTGTGGCCATGAGCGACTTCAACACCATCGACGACCTGAGCGTGAACGGCAAGACCGTGCTGGTGCGCGCCGACCTGAACGTGCCGATGCAGGACGGCAAGGTGTCCGACACCACGCGCATCGACCGTCTGGCCCCGACGTTGAAGGAACTCGCGGGCAAGGGCGCCAAGGTGGTGATCCTCTCCCACTTCGGCCGCCCCAAGGGCGGGCCGGACACCAAGAACTCGCTGCGCCAGGTGCTGAGCGATCTTTCCAAGGCCGTCGGCCAGGAGGTCGCCTTCGCCGAGGACTGCATCGGCGACAAGGCCAAGGCCGCCATCGCGGCGATCAAGCCGGGCCAGATGGTGCTGCTGGAGAACACCCGCTTCCACGCCGAGGAGGAGAAGAACGACCCCGCCTTCGCCAAGCAGATGGCCGAGCTGGGCGATGTCTACGTCAACGACGCCTTCTCCGCCGCGCACCGCGCGCACGCCTCGACCGAGGGGGTGGCCCGCCACCTGCCCAGCGCCGCCGGCCGGCTGATGCAGCAGGAGCTGGAGGCGCTGACCAAGGCGCTGGAGAAGCCGGAGCGCCCGGTGTGCGCCGTGGTCGGCGGCGCCAAGATCTCCACCAAGCTCGACCTGCTCGGCAACCTGGTGGGCAAGGTGGACATGCTGGCGCTGGGCGGCGGCATGGCCAACACCTTCCTCTACGCGCAGGGCGTCGATGTCGGTGCGTCCTTGTGCGAAAAGGACATGGCCGACCAGGCCCGCGCCATCATGGAGACGGCGAAGAAGGCCGGCTGCGAGATCCTGCTGCCGCTGGACTTCATCGTCGCCAAGGAGTTCAAGGCCGGGGCCGCCAGCCGCGATGTCGACGCCAAGGCCATCGGCGCCGACGAGATGGCGCTGGACGTCGGGCCGAAGACGGTGGAGTTCCTGGGCCTGAAGATCCAGGGCGCCAAGACGGTGGTGTGGAACGGCCCGCTGGGCGCGTTCGAGATCAAGCCGTTCGACGCCGGCACCAACGCGGTGGCCGGTCTGGTCGCCGAGCGCACGCAGGAAGGCGGCCTGCTGTCGGTGGCGGGCGGCGGCGACACGGTGTCGGCGCTGGCCTCGGCCGGGGTGGAGGACAAGTTCACCTACGTCTCCGCCGCCGGCGGCGCCTTCCTGGAGTGGCTGGAAGGCAAGGACCTGCCGGGCGTCGCCGCGCTCAAGAAGAAGTAAGGGCGGACGCGGCGGGGGAGCGTCCCTCCCCCGCCGCGGGACCTTGCGCAAAGGTGGGTACCGCGATTGGTCCCACCTGCCCCGCAATTGCAGCACCTACATTCAGGGAAGGTCCCCACGACAGGCGCCTCCCCATGGCACAGCTTCCCCCGATGCCGGTCCTGACGCGCAACGAGCGTACCGAAGCGGGAGTGGTTGACCGCACGCGGAGGCACGAACACCCTATGACCGGGGGGAATCTGCCCGAACCGAGGGTGGAGAAGATGCGTGGACCGAAGCTGGTGGCACTCTGGGCGGTGCTGATCGCGCTGTCGTGGGGCGTGGTCGTCGGCATCGGCTACGGCCTGTGGACGCTGGCGACCGCGCTGATCTGACCACGCCCCGGCGGACCGTTCATTTCCTCCCCGGCGCCTCGGCGAGCTGGTCAGCCTTCTTCTCCGACACGTACCAGACCGTGAAGTGGTAGTGCGGCTCCGCCATGCCGGGATGGCCGGGGTTGAAATCGACCGTCACGTGGTCGACCGGCCGGTGCGGCGCGGCGAGGCGCTTGAAGTCCTTCTGGTCCTGCATGTCCTTCATCGGCACCATGTAGACGGCGCCGACCAGATGCTGCCCGCGGTCGTAGGCGAGGTAGGGACCGGTCGGCAGGGCCGACGGCTTGACGTACAGCGTGCCGAGCCCGGGGATGAAGTCGGGCAGCCCGCTCACCAGATCGCTGACCTTCCTGTAGTCGCCGCCCGGCGGCCCCTTCTCGGGCACGTCGGCGGCGTAGGACGGCCCAGCGCAGATCGGCATGGACAGAACGGTGGCGGCAACGGCCGCCAGAAGCGTCCGCTTCAGCATGGTTTCCTCCTGTTGCGATAGGGCGCGCGTCAGTCCCTGAGGCGCGCGAGCACGCCGGCGACGATGCGGTCGCACCGCTCGCCGGCAAAACCGAACGCGGTGGGCACGAGGCGGTCGAGATGATCGCTGAGCGCCTTCTGCAGCAGCGCCCGCGCCCGGTGCAGCCGGGTCTTCACCGTCTCGGGCGGGATGCCCAGGCAGGCGGCGGTCTCCTGCACGCTCATCTGCTCCACCGCGCGCATCACGAAGACGGCGCGGAAGCCGTCCGGCAGGTCGTCGATCGCCCGCTCGACCAGACGTCTGAGTTCGGCCACGGCGAACAGCTCCTCCGGCGTGCTGGCGGCGGTCCACAGCGGCACCACCGCGGCGGCGCCCTCCTCCTCGGCCTCGAGCCCGTCGGCGAACAGCCGCACCCGCCCCCGCTTGCGCAGGCGCATCAGCGCCTCGTTCGCCGCGATGCGCGCCAGCCAGCCGCCGAACCGGTCGCCGTCGGCGCACTGGTCCAGGTGGGTGAAGGCGCGCAGGTAGGCGTCCTGCACCGCCTCCTCCGCCTCGCCCTCGTCCTTGAGGATCGAGCGGGCGATGCGGAAGAGGCGGCGGTTGTGCCGGCGCATCACGGTCTCGAAGGCGCGCGTGTCGCCGCGCCTCATGGCGTCCAGCAGGTCGGCCTCCGCCTCGCCGCCCGCCGCGATCCTCAGGTGCCCGGCCATCGGGGTCCTCCCTGTTCTCCTTGCCCATAGGATGCGCCGGGCGGCGCCGAGGTTCCCGGAAAAACGCGACGAGTCGGATTCAGCTTGCATAGGACGGCCGGCATGACGATATTCGCGGCGGGAGGCTGGCGTCGGACGAGTCCCTCGCCAACCCGGTCAGGTCCGGAAGGAAGCAGCCGTAACGAGTTCCGGCTCGGGTCGTTCGTCCAGTCTCCCACCTAGCCAAAAATTCGCCCTGAAAATTTGAACGCGCAAAGCGGAGCCCGAGCCGCTATTCTGGCGGCCCGTCATAAAGTGCGTCCAGCAGCGTGACCGATACGACCATCGCCGAAACGCCCGCAGCCTCCGACAGCGCCGCACCGCAGGCGTACCGGGTGCTCGCCCGCAAGTACCGCCCGAAGAGCTTCGATGAGCTGATCGGCCAGGACGCGCTGGTGCGCACGCTGACCAACGCCATCAACTCGGGCCGCATCGCCCAGGCGTTCATGCTGACCGGCGTGCGCGGCGTGGGCAAGACCACCACCGCCCGCATCATCGCCCGCGCGCTGAACTGCACCGGCCCGGACGGCACCGGCGGGCCGACCATCAGCCCGTGCGGCGTCTGCGACAACTGCCGTGCGATCGCCGAGGACCGGCACGTCGACGTGATGGAGATGGACGCCGCCTCCCACACCGGCGTCGACGACATCCGCGAGATCATCGACGGCGTGCGCTACGCGCCGGTGTCCGCGCGCTACAAGCTCTACATCATCGACGAGGTCCACATGCTCTCCAAGAGCGCGTTCAACGCGCTCCTGAAGACGCTGGAGGAACCGCCGGCCCACGTGAAGTTCGTCTTCGCCACCACCGAGATCCGCAAGGTGCCGGTGACGGTGCTCTCGCGCTGCCAGCGCTTCGACCTGCGCCGGGTGGACGGCGCGGTGCTGAAGGAGCACTTCACCCGAATCGCCGGGCTGGAAGGCGCCAGCATCGAGCCGGACGCCGCCTCCCTGGTGGCGCGCGCCGCCGACGGCTCGGTGCGCGACGGGCTGTCGCTGCTCGACCAGGCCATCGCGCTGGGCGGCGGCAGCGTCACCGCCGTGCAGGTGCGCGACATGCTCGGCCTCGCCGACCGCGCCCGCATCCTGGACCTGTTCGAGGCGGCGGTGTCCGCCCGCCCGGCCGAGGCGCTGGACATCCTGTCCGACCTGCACCGCGTCGGTGCCGACCCGCTAGTCATCCTGCAGGACCTGCTGGACCTCGTGCACAGCCTGACGCGGCTCAAGGTCATCCCCGACACCGCCAACGATCCCTCCATGCCGGAGGCCGAGCGCACCCGCGGCCGCGACCTTTCGGCCAAGCTGTCCATGCCGGCGCTGACGCGCGCGTGGCAGCTGCTGCTGAAGGGCCTGGGCGAGGTGCAGGCGGCGCCGATCCCGCAGCAGGCGCTGGAGATGGTGATCGTTCGCCTCTCCTACGCCGCCGACCTGCCGACGCCGGGCGAGTTGATCCGCCAGTTGCAGAACGCCGGCAGCACGGGTGGCAACGGCGGCGGAAGCGCCCCGCGCCCGCCCGGCGGCGGCCCGGTCGCCATCGCCGGCGGCGGTGCCGCGCGCGCGGTCGGCGGCCACGCCGTGCAAGCGGCGCCGCAGCCGGTCGAGGCGGTCGCCACGGCGCGCCCGGAAGACTGGGCGCCGATGCCGCGCGACTACCGCACGCTGGTGCAGCTGTTCGCCGAACGGCGCGAGGGCGCGCTGTACGGCAACCTGTTCGGCGCCGCGCACCTCGTGCGGATGGAACCGGGGCGCCTGGAGATCCGGCCGGAGCCGGCGGCGCCCGCCAACCTCGCCAACCGCGTCGGCCAGCTGCTCAGCGAATGGACCGGGCAGCGCTGGGTGGTGGTGGTCAGCGACCGCCCCGGCGAACCGACGCTGAAGCAGCAGGAGGACGCCGCGGCCCAGCGCGCGCTGGACGAGGCCGCGGCCAACCCGGTGGTGCGCGCCGTGCTGGACAGCTTCGACGGGGCGAAGATCCTGGACGTGCGCGACCTCGCCGCGGCGGCGGCTGCCGCGGCGGCGGAGGCGGCGGGGGCGGACGAGCCCGACGCCGACGACATCAACATCCGCGATGCGCTGTTGTACCCCTTGGACGAAATGAGCGATTTGGGAGACGAGTGAGATGAAGAACCTCGGCCAGATGATGAAGCAGGCCCAGGAGATGCAGGCCAAGATGCAGCAGATGCAGTCGAAGCTGGCCGACATCGAGGTGTCGGGGCAGTCGGGTGCAGGCATGGTCAGCGTCACCCTGAACGGCAAGGGCGACCTGAAGAAGGTCAAGCTCGACAAGTCGATCGTCGATCCCGAGGACGTCGAGGTGCTGGAGGATCTGCTGGTCGCCGCCTTCAACGACGCCAAGGCCAAGGTCGAGCAGCAGGTCGCCGACGAAACCTCCAAGATGATGGGCGGTCTGAAGCTGCCGCCGGGCATGAAACTGCCGTTCTGAGTGCCTATATTTTCACGGGTGAACGCGGGTTGCCTTTAGAGCAGCTCTTCGGAAGGCATGAACACTTTTCCGTTATGGCCGGGCTTGTCCCGGCCATCCACGCACCGCGGCTTTTCCGAAGGTCCAGGTGCGTGGATGCCCGGGACAAGCCCGGGCATGACGTTCATAGTGCTGCGAAAGCGGCTGCACGCCGGCCTGCGTTCATTTGTGTTTGGAACGGCTGAGTTTCATGATCGGACCTGAAATCGAGCGCCTGATCCAGCTGCTCGCCAAGCTGCCGGGGCTGGGGCCGCGGTCGGCGCGGCGCGCGGCGTTGCAGCTGATGAAGCGGCGCGAAACCCTGATGGTGCCGCTGTCGGAAGCCCTGGCGCACGCCGCCGAGGCGATCCGCACCTGCCCGGTGTGCGGCAACCTGGACACCCGCAGCCCGTGCACCGTGTGCGCCGACCCGATGCGCGACCGCTCCACCATCTGCGTGGTGGAGGACGCCGGCGACCTGTGGGCGCTGGAGCGCACGCGTTCCTACCGCGGCGTGTACCACGTGCTGGGCGGCGTGCTGTCGGCCTTGCAGGGCGTCGGGCCGGACGACCTGACCATCGCGGCGCTGGCCGAGCGCGCCAAGGACCCGGCGGTTACCGAGGTCATCCTGGCACTGAACGCCACGGTGGACGGCCAGACCACCGCGCACGTGGTCACCGACCGCCTGGCCGGCGCCGAGGTCGCGGTGTCGCGCCTGGCGCACGGCGTGCCGGTCGGCGGCGAGCTGGACTATCTGGACGACGGCACGCTGACCGCCGCCCTGAAGGCCCGCCGCCCCTTCTAATGGACCTTCACCTCGTTCCCCCCGTCCTTGCGGTAGACGTGGACGTGGTAGGCGGCCATGGGGTTCTCGGCGAGGTATTCCAGCAGCTCGCGCTCGGTGCGGGCGCTGGCGTCGCGGATCAGCACCTGCCAGACCGGCTCCATGGTGCCGCGCTTCGTCTCGGCGTGCGGGATCATGATGAAGCCCGCCCACTCCGGCTTGAAGTCGGCGAGGTAGCTCTCGACGTAGTGCCGCATCATCGCGGCGTCGTTGACGTTCACACGCTCCGAGTTCTCGAAGCAGACGCGAAGGTTCATGGTCTTCTCCTGTTTCGGTAACCCTTGTCTCCCATATGGGTGCGCGTGCCGCCGAAAGCCATTCGGCCGTTTTCAGTAGCCCCGCCCGCGCTCCACCACGTGCAACAGCGGCTGGCCGGTTTCGGCGCGGCGGATGGCGTCGGCGATGTGGTCGGAACAGCGCGACGGGTGGGTGATGCCGGCGACGTGCGGTGTGACGTGGACCTTCGGGTGCGTCCAAAACGGATGGCCGGCCGGCAGCGGCTCCTCGGCGAAGACGTCCAGGCTGGCGCCGCCCAGGTGGCCGCTCTCCAGCGCCGCCAGCAGGTCTGCCTCCACCAGATGCCCGCCGCGCGCCGCGTTGATCACCACCGCCCCCTTGGGCAGCGTGGCGAACAGCCCGGCGTTCAGGATGCCGCGCGTCTGGTCGGTGAGCGGCAGCAGGCAGACCAGGAAGTCGCTGCGCGCCGCCAGCGCCACCAGCCCATCCTCGCCGTGCAGCGTCTCGATGCCGCGGATCTCCTTGGGCGAGCGGCTCCAGCCGATCACCTGGAAGCCCAGCGGCGTCAGCGCCCGCGCCGCCGCCTCGCCCAGCACGCCGAGGCCCAGGATGCCGACGCGCACCTCCGACGCCGGCTTGTGGCCGAGCTGATTCCAGACGCCGGCGCGCTGCTGCTCGGTGTAGGCGTCCACCTGGCGCTGCCAGCGCAGCACCTGGAGCACGACGTAGGCCGCCATGTCCTCGGTCAGCCCATCCGCGACCATGCGCACCAGCGGCACGTCGGGCAGCGTCGGGTCGGTCAGAAGCCGCTCCACCCCGGCGCCCAGCGACAGGATCAGCTTGAGGTTCGGCAGGCCGGCCAGCACCCCGGGCGGCGGCTTCCAGACCAGCGCGCAGTCGATGGCGGCCGGATCGCCGGCGTCCGGCCAGACGCGGAACTCCAGGTCCGGCAGCCGCTTGGCGATTTCGCCGCGCCATGCCTCGGAATTGTCGGTGGGGGAGACGAAGAGGAGGGTCGTCATGGTCGGTGCTTGATCCCGGCTGTGTCCTGCGGCATGTCGTGAGCAGCGTTCCCTACCGCAAGCCCTACCGTGCCGCGCCTCATCCTGCTGAACAAGCCCTATGGCGTCCTGCCGCAGTTCACCGACAAAGCGGAGGACCGCGCCACGCTGGCCGGGCTGGTGCCGGTCAAGGGCGTCTACCCCGCCGGCCGCCTGGACCGCGACAGCGAGGGGCTGCTGGTGCTGACCGACGACGGCGCCCTGATCGCCCGCATCGCCCACCCGAAGCACAAGATGCCCAAGGTCTACTGGGCGCAGGTCGAGGGCGTGCCGGACGCGGAGGCGCTGGAGCGCCTGCGCCGCGGCGTCGAGTTGAACGACGGCCCGACTCTGCCGGCCGGGGCGCGGCTGATCGACGAGCCGGCGGGGCTGTGGCCGCGCGATCCGCCGATCCGCCACCGCGCCAGCATCCCGACCGCCTGGATCGAGCTGACGCTGCGCGAGGGCCGCAACCGGCAGGTCCGCCGAATGACCGCGGCGGTGGGCTTCCCGACGCTGCGGCTGATCCGCTGGTCGGTGGGGGACTGGACGCTGGGCGATCTGGGGCCTGGGGAATGGCGGGAGGTGCACTTGCCCCCACCCCTTACCCCTCCCCCGCTGCGCAGGGGAGGGAGGGGACCCGCGCGCAAGCGTGGGGAGGGTGGGGGCGCGTAGGGATCAGGTCCGCACCGCGTCGCTCTTCACCGCCTCCAGGTTGAACGCGGCGGCCAGCAGGGCGCGGGTGTACTCCTCGCGCGGGGTCTCGAAGATCTGGCGCACCGGCCCCTGCTCCACCACCTTGCCGTCCTTCATGACGATGACGTGGCTGCTCAGGGCCCGCACCACCCGCAGGTCGTGGCTGATGAACAGGTAGGCGAGGTTGTAGCGCGCCTGCAAATCGCGCAGCAGGTCGACGATCTGCGCCTGCACGCTCATGTCGAGGGCGCTGGTCGGCTCGTCCAGCACGACGAACTTCGGCTTCAGCACCAGGGCGCGCGCGATGGCGATGCGCTGGCGCTGGCCGCCGGAGAACTCGTGCGGGTAGCGGTGCCGGCTGTCGGGGTCGAGGCCGACCTCCTCCAGCACCTTCGCCACCATGGCGTCGCGCTCGCGCGCCGACCCCATGCCGTGGATCTTCAGCCCCTCGCCGACGATCTGGCCGACCGACAGGCGCGGGCTGAGGCTGCCGTAGGGGTCCTGGAAGACCACCTGCATCTCGCGCCTGAGCGGCCGCACCTCGCCGGCCGACAGGCCCTGGATGTCCTTGCCGTCGAAGCGGATGGCGCCCTGGCTGGCGTGCAGGCGCAGCAGCGCGAGGCCCAGCGTCGTCTTCCCCGAGCCGGACTCGCCGACCACGCCCACCGTGTGCCCCTCGCGCACGTCCACCGACACGCCATCCACCGCGCGCACATAGTCCACCGTGCGGCGCAGCAGGCCCTTCTTGATCGGGAAGTGCACCTTGATGTCGCTGGCGGTCATCACCGCGCGGGCGTCGGTGGGCGGGGTGAGCGGGTTGCCCTTGGGCTCGGCGGCCAGCAGCTTCTGGGTGTAGGAGTGCCGGGGGCGGACGAACAGGTCGGCGACCGAGGCCTGTTCGACGATCTCCCCCTTGTTCATGACGCAGACGCGGTCGGCCATCTTGCGCACAACGCCCAGGTCGTGGGTGATCAGCAGCAGCGCCATGCCGAAGCGCTGCTGCAGGTCCTTCAGCAGTTCGAGGATCTGCGCCTGGATGGTGACGTCCAGCGCCGTGGTCGGCTCGTCGGCGATCAGCAGGTCGGGCTCGTTGGCCAGCGCCATGGCAATCATCACGCGCTGGCGCTGGCCGCCCGACAGCTCGTGCGGGTAGGCGCCCAGGCGCCGCTCCGGCGTCGGGATGCCGACGAGGCGCAGCAGTTCCAGCGTGCGCTTGCGCGCGGCTGCGCGGTCCAGGCCCTTGTGCAGGAAGAGGGTCTCGTTGATCTGCCGCTCGATGCTGTGCAGCGGGTTCAGCGAGGTCATCGGCTCCTGGAAGATCATGGCGATGCGGTCGCCGCGCACGCCGCGCAGCGTACGCTCGTTCGCCCCCATCAGCTCGGTGCCCTGGAACCGGATGGAGCCGGTGGGATGCCGCGCCATCGGGTAGGGCAGCAGCTGCAGGATGGACAGCGCCGTCACCGACTTGCCGGAGCCGGACTCGCCGACCAGCGCCAGCGTCTCCCCCTTGGCGATGTCGAAGGACACACCCTTCACGGCGGGAACGGCGCTGCCGGAGGCGCCGAACTCGACACCCAGGTTGCGGACGGTCAGGAGTTCGGTCATGGACGGGTCCCTGGTCATTCCGCGGCCTTGCGCTCGGCGGCCTTGGCCGCGGGCGCCTCGGCCGGGCCGGTGGCGAGCTGCGCGATGGTCTTGCGCGGGTCGAAGGCGTCGCGCACCGCCTCGCCGATGAAGATCAGCAGGCTCAGCATGATCGCCAGCACGAAGAAGGCGGTCAGGCCCAGCCACGGCGCCTGCAGGTTGGCCTTGCCCTGCGCCAGCAGCTCGCCCAGCGACGGCGAGCCCGGCGGCAGCCCGAAGCCCAGGAAGTCCAGCGCCGTCAGCGTGGTGATCGAGCCGTTCAGGATGAAGGGCAGGAAGGTCAGCGTCGCCACCATGGCGTTGGGCAGCACGTGCCGCACCATGATGGTCGCGTCGGTGGCGCCCAGCGCCTTGGCCGCCCGCACATAATCGAAGTTGCGCGCCCGCAGGAACTCCGCCCGCACCACGTGGACCAGCGAGGTCCAGGAGAACAGCAGCAGGAGGCCCAGCAGCCACCAGAAGTTCGGCGTCACCACGCTGGACAGGATGATCAGCAGGAACAGGGTGGGCAACCCCTGCCAGATCTCGATGAAGCGCTGGAACAGCAGGTCGGTCCAGCCGCCGAAGTAGCCTTGTATGGCGCCGGCGATGACGCCGACGACCGACGAGAACAGCGTCAGCACCAGCCCGAACAGCACCGAGATGCGGAAGCCGTAGATCAGCCGCGCCACCACGTCGCGCCCCTGGTCGTCGGTGCCCAGAAGGTTCTCGGCCGACGGCGGCGCCGGGGCGGGGACCGGCAGGTTGTAGTTGATGGTGCGGTACGAGTAGCGGACCGGCGCCCAGAGGATCCAGCCCTTCTCGCCGATGATCTGCTGGACGTAGGGGTCGCGGTAGTCGGTGTTGGTCTCGAACTCGCCGCCGAAGGCCGTCTCCGGATAATCCTGGAAGACGGGATAGTAGTACTGGTCCTGATACCGGATCAGCAGCGGCCGGTCGTTGGCGATGAACTCGGCAAACAGCGAGGCGATGAACAGCGCCAGGAAGACCCAGAACGACCAGAAGCCGCGCCGGTTGGCGCGGAAGTTGTAAAGCCGCCGCTTCGTCAGCGGCGTGACGGGGATGCCGAGGAAGCGCGGCTGATACGGCGTCGCCATCAGGCCCCCCGTGCCTCGAAGTCGATGCGCGGATCGACCAGCATGTAGGTGACGTCGCCCACCAGGTTCATGACCAGCCCGAGCAGCGTGAAGAAGTACAGCGTGCCGAACATGACGGGGTAGTCGCGGTTGATCGCCGCCTCGAAGCCCAGCAGGCCCAGCCCGTCCAGCGAGAAGATCACCTCGGTCAGCAGGGCGCCGGTGAACAGGATGCCGATGAAGGCGCCGGGGAATCCGGCGATGACGATCAGCATGGCGTTGCGGAACACGTGGCCGTACAGCACCTGCTTTTCCTTCAGCCCCTTGGCGCGGGCGGTGACGACGTACTGCTTGTTGATCTCCTCCAGGAAGGAGTTCTTGGTCAGCATGGTCAGCCCGGCGAAGCCGCCGATCACCAGCGCCAGCACCGGCAGCGTGATGTGCCAGAAATAGTCGGCGATCTGCCGGTACCACGGCAGCTCCGACCAGTTGTCGGAAACGAGGCCGCGCAACGGGAACCAGTCGAAGTAGCGCCCGCCGGCGAACACCACGATCAGCAGCACGGCGAACAGGAAGCTGGGGATGGCGTAGCCGACGATGACCACCGCCGAGGTCCAGACGTCGAACGGCTTGCCGTCGCGCACCGCCTTGGCGATGCCGAGCGGGATGGAGACGAGGTAGGTCAGCAGCGTCGTCCACAGGCCCAGCGAGATCGACACGGGCATCTTCTCCAGCACCAGATCCACCACCCGCCGGTCGCGGAAGTAGGAGGTGCCGAAGTCGAACATCACGTAGTTGGAGATCATGTGGAAGAAGCGCTCATGCAGCGGCTTGTCGAAGCCGAACTCGCGCTCCAGCTGCTTGATGAACTCGGGGTCCAGGCCCTGCGCGCCGCGGTAGCGGCTGCCCTCGCCGCCGCCCTGGTGCTGCTGCGCCTGCTGCGCACCGGACGAGGCGTCGCCGCCGCCGGTGCCGCCGATGCGCGCGGTCGCCTCAACGGCGGTGCCCTGGACGCGGGCGATGATCTGCTCGATCGGGCCGCCGGGGGCGATCTGCACGATCAGGAAGTTGATGACCATGATCCCGAACAGCGTCGGGATGATCAGCAGCAGGCGGCGGATGATGTAGGCCAGCATCGTCGGCTCAGTCCCTTCCGTGCGCCGGGTTCAGGTCAGCGGCGGGCCGGCAGGGCCGCCGCCCTGGCCGGGTCGAGCCACCACGTGGTGGGGAACCCGTTGGAGTATTTCCCCATGGTCCGCGGATAGCCGAACTTGTCCCAATAGGCGAGGCGGTCCGAATCGTTATACCAGAGCGGCACGATGTAGTAGCCCCACAACAGCACGCGGTCCAGCGCCCGGGTCGTCGCCTCGATGGTGGGAAGATCGGTGCCGGAGACGATCTTGTCCATCAGCTCTTCGGCGACCGGATCCTTGATTCCGGCGAAGTTCCCCTGCCCCTTCACGTCCACCACCTTGGCGGAGAAGAACGAGCGCAGCTCCGGCCCCGGCGGCGCGAAGAAGTTGAGGGCGAGGTTCACCATGTCGAAGTCGTACTCGTCGGTGCGCACCTTGTACTGGGCGGTGTCGACCACGCGGATCTGCGCGTCGATGCCCACCCGCTTCAACGCCACCACGAACGGCTCCGTCACGCGGACGAATCCGGGATCGGCCATCAGGATCTCGAACGCGAAGGGCTGACCGGTCTTCGCGTTGGTCAGCACGCCGTTCTTCACCTCCCAGCCGGCCTCCTTGAACAGGCGCATGGCTTCGCGCACGTTGGCGCGGTTGTTGCCGGTGCCGTCGGTGACCGGCGGCTCGAACGCCTTCGCCGTCGCCTCGGGCGGCAGCTTGTCCTTGTAGGGGGCGAGGATGGCCAGCTCCTCCGGCGTCGGCGGGCCGGACGCGCCGTATTCGGAGTTGGGGAACCAGCTCTTCAGCCGCTTGTACTGGCCATACAGCAGCTGGCGCTGCACCGTCTCGAAATCGTACAGCCAGTTGATCGCCTGCCGGACGCGGATGTCCCGGAAGATCGGCCGGCGCGTGTTCATGACGTAGCCGGAGACGCCGCGCGGCGTGTTGTCCGGCGTCTCGCGCCGGACGATGCGGCCCTCGGTCACGGCGGCGGTGGTGTAGGCGGTGGCCCAGCGCTGCGCCCGGTTCTCCTCCCAGAAGTCCATGCGGCCAGCCATGAACGCCTCGAACATCACCGTGTCGTCGCGGTAGTAGTCGAAGCGCAGCTCGTCGATGTTGTACAGGCCGCGCATCTGCGCCAGGTCCTTGGCCCACCAATCCTTCACCCGCTCGTAGGTGATGGAGCGGCCGGGATCCACGTGCTTGATCCGGTAGGGGCCGGCGCCGACCGGCGGTTCCAGCGTCGTCTTGGTGAGGTCGCGGCCGGGCTGAATCCAGTAGTGGCGCGGCACCGGGCCGAGGCCGGCGATCGCCACCAGCGGCTTCATGGTGTCCCGGGTGCGCATGGTGCATTTCAGGCGCCGCGGCGTCTCGGCCGCGCAGCCCTCCACGTCGTCGTAGAAGGAGCGCAGGAACAGCCGGCCGTTCTTGCGGATGAAGTCGAAGGCGAAGACGAAGTCCTCGGCGGTGATCGGCGTGCCGTCGTGCCAGCGCGCCTCCGGGCGCAGGTCGAAGGCGATCCAGCTCTTGTCGGCGGGGATTTCGGCGCTTTCGGCGACGACGCCGTAGGCGGCGACCAGCTCGTCCGCGGAGCCGGCCATCAGCGTGGCGCCGGTCAGGCCGATGCTGCTCGGCCAGGAGCCGCGCTCGATCATCGGGTTGAGCGTGTCGAAGCTGCCGAAGGCGCCCAGAACGATGGAACCGCCCTTCGGCGCGTCCGGGTTGGCGTAGGGCCAGTGCGTCAGGTCGGCGCCGTACTTCGGCTGGCCGAACTCGGCGATGCCCCAGGATTTGGTGGTCTGGGCGTGCACGGGGGATGTCAGGAGCAGGCCGAGCGCGAGGGCCAGGATGGTGGTCTTCTTGTTGTTCATTCCGCTCCCCGTGGCCTCCTGGCCCCCTCCCCGTCCCTCCCCCGCTGCGCGGGAGAGGGGGCTCAATTTCCCTCCACCGCGAAGCGGGGGAGGGTTAGGGAGGGGGCAAAACCGCTCCCTCCAGTTGGCCCCACGCTCCGCCACGATCAAGGCGCAAGCGTGGCGGACTCACCGCCCCAGCTTCGCCGCCTTGGCCGGATCGACCCACCACGTCGTCGGGAAGCCGCTGTTGCGGAAGGCCATGTCGTACTTCGCCGTGGTCTCGGGCCAGCCGAACTTCGTCCAGTAAGCGACCCAGCTCTCCGGGTTGTACCAGTGCGGGACCATGGTGAAATTCCACAGCAGCACGCGGTCGAGCGCCCGGGTGGCCGCCTGCAGGCTCTCCAGGTCCTTCGCCGCAATCACCTTCTCGATCATCTCGTCGGCAACCGGATCCTTGATGCCGGCGCGGTTGGCCGAGCCCGGCACGTCCGCCGCCGCCGAGCCGAAATAGCTGCGCAGCTCGGTGCCCGGCGGGCTGAAGAAGTTGAAGTTCACCACGATCACGTCGAAGTCGAACTCCTCCGACCGCTTCTGGAACTGCGCGGTGTCGACGATGCGGATTTGCGCGTCGATGCCGGCGCGGCGCAGCGTCTCGACGTAGGGCTGGTTGACGCGGGTCAGCGACCCGGTGCCGTCGAGGAACTCGATGGTCATCGGCTCGCCGGTCTTCAGGTTGACCAGCTTGCCGTCGCGCGTTTCCCAGCCGGCCGCCTTGAACAGCTCGTACGCCTTGCGGACGTTGGCGCGGTTGTTGCCGCTGCCGTCGGTGGCCGGCGGCTCGAAGGGCTGGGTGAACAGCCGCTCCGGCAGCTTGGCGCGGTGGGGTTCCAGCAACGCCAGCTCCGCCCCGGTCGGCAGCCCCTTGGCGCCGTAGTCGGAGTTCGGGAAGTTCGACGTGGTGCGCGTGTACTGGCCGTACAGGATGTTCTTGCGGATCCACTCGAAATCGAACAGGTAGCCGAACGCCTCGCGCACCCGCGGGTCGGCGAACTTGGCCCGGCGCAGGTTGAAGCGGTAGCCCTGGGCGCCCAGCGGCAGTTCGCTCCGGATGGCGCGGCGTTCCACCCGGCCGTCGGTCGCCGCGGGGAAGTCGTAGCCGGTGGTCCAGCGCTGGGCGCGGTTCTCGGTGCGCAGGTCGTAGGCGCCGGCCTTGAACGCCTCGAACATCACGTCGTCGTCGCGGTAGAAGTCCACCTTCACCACGTCGAAATTGTACTGGCCGCGGTTGACGGCCAAGTCCTTGCCCCAGTAGTCCGCCACCCGCTCGTAGGTGATCGAGCGGCCGGGATCGACCGCCTTGATCCGGTACGGGCCGGAGCCCAGCGGCGGCTCCAGCGTCGTCTTGGAAATGTCGCGTCCGTTCGACGTCCACCAGTGCTTCGGCTGCACCGGCATGGCGGTGCCGAAGTCGATGATCGGCTTGATCTCGCCGGTGGTCTTCAGCGCGATGCGCAGCCGCCGGTCGTCCAGCGCCTCCACCGTCGCCACCCTGTCGAGGAACGACTTGATGAAGGGCGCACCAAACGCCTGCACCGCCTCCCAGGTGAACGCCACGTCCTGCGCGGTGACCGGCGTGCCGTCGTGCCAGCGCGCACCGGCGCGCAGGTGGAAGACGGCCCAGCTCTTGTCATCCGGGACCTCGACGCTCTCCGCCAGCAGCCCGTAGGCGGCGTCCAGCTCCCAGCCCGAGCCGGTCATCAGGCCGTCGGAGATCAGCCCCAGCGTGCGCGGCTGCACGCCGCGCAGGATCAGCCCGTTCAGGCTGTCGAACGTCCCCGGCGAGGCGAGCGTCACCGCGCCGCCCTTCGGCGCGTCCGGGTTGGCGTGCGGGAAGTGGCTGACCTCCGGCCCGAACATCGGCGCCCCGAACTGCCGCAGCGCGTGCGTGCGGACGGTGTCCGCCAGGGCCGGGGCGCTCAGGACCAGGGCGACGGCAGCGACGGCGGTGAGAAGGCGCATGAAGGACGACCCGCGGACGGTGGCGATCCTTCGAAAGATCGCCATCGATCGGCGCGGGTCAAGCGGGATGTCACGCCTCGCCTTCGCCCTCCTCCTCCTCGTCCTCGCCGAGCAGCGCGTCGAACAGGCCGGCGTAGCGGCGGTCGCTGCGCAGCAGCTTCTTGAAGGCGGTGGCGTTCTTCTCGTCGGCCTGCAGCCAGTCCTCGGCCGCCTCGTAGTGCTCGGGATGGACCGAGAGGATGTAGAGCGCCGCCTGCTCGACGCTGGTGATGCGGTCCTCGCCCAGGCGCTCCAGCACCGCGCCGATGAACATCGGCAGGATGTCGATGCCCTCCCCGCCCTCTTCGTCGTCCTCGACCGCCTCGATGGCGTCCATGCGCGCCTTGGCCTCCGCCTCGGAGATCGAGCCATCCTCCATGCCGGTCATCAGCGCTTCGAAGGCTTCCTGCTGCTTCGGGCTGAGCTGGGTCATGGTCTCGACCACCAGCAGCGCGTCCAGCAGCGTCTTCTTGCGGACCTTCCAGTTGGCGTCGGCCTGCGCCGCCTCGACCAGCGATTCCAGCACCGGGCGCAGTTCCTCGGGCGCCGTGTCGAACACCGAGTGTTCGGGCTTGGCGATGGCGGTCATGATCGGGCTCCTTCCTCGGTGAGCGCGCCGGCGCTGGCGCCGGTCAAACGGGCGGTCTTCAGCAGGGTGGCGAAGCGCTTGTCGCCGCGCACCACCTTGCGCACGGCCTTGGCGTTGCGCGGGTCGGCCGTCATCCAGGTCTCGGCCGCCGCCTGGTGTTCGGGATGGATGGACAGGACGTAGACGGCGGCCTGCTCGGCGCTGGCGATGCGCTCCTCGCCCAGGCGCTCCAGGATGGCGCCGACGTAGAAGGGCAGCACCTCACCGAACTTCGCCGGCAGATCTCCGCCGTTCCCGTCCTCCGGCGGCAGCTCGACGCCGCTGGCCCCGGCCAGCTCCAGCCGCTCCGCCGGGCTCAGAGTCAGGTAGGCGCCGAGGCTGAGCATGTAGTCGCACAGCGTCTTCTTGCGGACCATCCAGTTGGCGCCCTGCGCCACCTTGTCCGCCAGCGAGCCGACGAAGGCCTTGAGGTTGTCCGGCGCCTCGTCGAGGACGGAGCGCGCCAGAGGGGTCACGATGGTGGAGGTCATGGAGCCTGATAGTAGGTCAGCCGGCGAGCGTCGCCAGGGCCTCGCGGTGGGTGCGGGGGTCGCCCGCGGCGATGACGCGCCCGTCGGAGGCGGCGTCGAGCGGATTGCCCTGCCAGTCGGTCATCACGCCGCCGGCCCCGGTCACCACCGGCACCAGGGCGGCGAAGTCGTACAGCTTCAGCCCGGCCTCCACGACGAGGTCGTAATAGCCCGACGCCAGCAGCCCGTAGGTGTAGCAGTCGCCGCCGTACACGGTGACCTTCGCCGCGTCCCGCACCCGCGCGAACCCCGCGGCGGTGCCGCCGGGGAACAGGTCGGGCGAGGTGGTGCCGAGCATCGCGCCGGACAGCCCGCCGGGGCAGCCGCGCACCTTGGCCGGCTGGCCGTTGTGGGTGGTCGGGCGGCCGGCGACGCCGATCCAGCGGTCGCCGATGATCGGCTGGTCGATGATGCCGAGCACCGGGCGGCCGTGCCGCAGCAGCGCGATCAGCGTGCCGAAGATCGGCCGG
This sequence comes from Azospirillum sp., assembly GCF_050789165.1. NCBI lineage: Bacteria > Pseudomonadati > Pseudomonadota > Alphaproteobacteria > Rhodospirillales > Azospirillaceae > Azospirillum > Azospirillum sp. The sequence goes on along the minus strand of NZ_JBOZRT010000062.1, from coordinate 25,493 downwards.
CCGGCGATGAAGCTCTTGGTGCCGTCGATGGGGTCGATCACCCACACCCATTCGGCGTCCAGGTTCTTGGTGCCGTGCTCCTCGCCGTAGATGCCGTCGTCGGGGCGCTGCGCCTCGATGATGGTGCGGACGATGCGCTCCGCCTCGCGGTCGGCCACGGTGACCGGGGAGGAGTCGGCCTTGTCGTCCACCGTCAGGTTGGTCCGGAAGTAGCGGCGCACCACCGACGCGCTGGAGTCGGCCAGACGCTGGGCGAGCGCCACCAGATGGGCGGGACAGGACTCGGACATGCGGGCGGGCTCCGCCGGACGGTTGCACGGGTGGCGGGCATCCTAGACGGGTGCGCGCCCCGCGCAAGCCGGAAAGCGTTTGCCGAACGGGCAGCGTGACCTAGACTTCCTGCCATGCTCGACCGACCGAACGTCTACGCCTGCGGCTCCATCGACCGCGCCGCCCACCGCCGCAAGGATTCCGACTGGCTCGCCTCCGCCCGCGCGGCGCCGGACACGCGCGTCGTGCCGGTCTGGCGCGCCCGCTCCCTGGTCGTCGGGCCGGAGGAAGCGCCGCGCATGGCGCTGCTGCCGCCCGATGGCGCCCATGGCGGTGGTTGGGGGGACGAGGCGGTGCTGCTCGGCCTGCGCGACGGCGCCGCGGTGTTCGCGGTGGACCTCTCCGCCCTGGAGGCGCCGGAGGAGCACCCGGCGGTGGCGTCCTGCGTCGCGGACGGCGGCCGATTCGTCGACCTGCGCCTCGTCGGGCCGCTGATGGATCACCATGACGGCTCGCTGTGCGCCTACGCCCGCGGCCTGACGCACTGGAACACCCGGCACCGCTTCTGCGGCGTCTGCGGCGCCCCCACCGCGGGCACCGACGCCGGGCACGTGCGCAAGTGCTCCAACCCCGAGTGCGCGACGCCGCACTTCCCGCGCACCGACCCGGCGGTGATCATGCTGGTGCACGACGGCGGCGACCGTTGCCTGCTCGGCCGGCAGGCGGTGTGGCCGGCGGGCATGCACTCGACGCTGGCCGGCTTCGTCGAGCCCGGCGAGTGCCTGGAGGAGGCCGTCGCCCGCGAGGTGTTCGAGGAGGTCGGCGTGCGCATCACCGACGTGCGCTACCACTCCTCGCAACCCTGGCCGTTCCCGTCCTCGCTGATGCTGGGCTTCACCGCGCGGGCGCTGTCCGCCGAGGTGAGCGTGGCCACCGACGAGCTGGAGAGCGCGCGCTGGGTCACCCGCGACTTCCTGCGCGACCTGGAGCCCGGCGACGCGTTCCGCATGCCCCGCCTCGACTCCATCGCCCGGCGGCTGATCGACGACTGGATCGCGGCGGGTTGAAGCCAAGACGGCCCGGCTCCTCGTGGAGGCCGGGCCGGGCCGGTGAGCGGCCTGCGGTCCGTCAGTGCGTGGCGGTCCAGATCGGGTGCGTGGAGCGCACCGGCGACCGCCGACGGTCGCACGGGTTCGGATGCCGTTCGCAGGTCGTCTGGTAGATGACGGTCAACGCGTCGATGCGGTCGGCGTGCTGGCGCAGGTTCGCCCGGCACAGGTTGTCCCACACCATCTGGCGGATCGCCGCGTCGCCCCAGGGCTGGGACAGCAGCGCCGCGCCCTTCTCGAGGGCGGTCATGTACGGAAGCCGCTCGTGCTCGGCGATTTGCGCGACTTCGTCCTTTTCCAGGTTCGCCAGACCGATGCAGTCTTCATAGGTCAGCATGGTCGCCTCCATCCGTTGGCGCCATGGCGCCGGCCAATGGTGCAAAGGCCGGACGTCTTGGGCGGAGGGCCCGTTGGCGGGCTCTTTATTTGTGTAAATATATAGCACAACTTGCCGGGAATGGACAGCCGGCGGAAAGGTAAAGACCCGGTTTCTTCAGGTCATGCGACCGGATGCCGCATTTCCTTTGCGCGGCAACGCACAAATTCCTCGCGGCGTCACAGAAAAGATAAAATTGACGGTAATTACCGGTCACTCCGGGCGGCCGGTCAATCCTCGCCGTTGAGCTGGCTTCCCTGGTACCGGAACAGGCTGGCCGGATAGACGCCGAGGATCTTCATCTCGCGGGCGAAGAAATCCAGTTCCTCCAGGGCGAGGCGGAGAGGACGCTCGTCCGGATGGCCTTCCACGTCGACGTAGAACTGCGCGGCGGCGAAGCGCCCGCCGACCATGTAGCTTTCCAGCTTGGTCAGGTTGACCCCGTTGGTGGCGAAGCCGCCCAGCGCCTTGTACAGCGCGGCCGGCCGGCTGCTGACGCGGAAGACGAAGGTGGTGATGGTCTTGCACGACCCGGCCGGCGGGATGCGCGGCTCGCGCGCCATGATGAGGAAGCGCGTGGTGTTGTGCGCCGCGTCCTCGATGTCGGCCTTGAGGATCTCCAGCCCGTAGATCTCCGCCGCCAGCTTCGACGCGATGGCGGCATGCGCCGGGTCGTTCAGCTTGGCGATGTCGGCCGCGGCCCCCGCGGTGTCGGCGTGGTTGACCGGCGTCAGGCCCAGCGCGCGCGTCATCTCGCGGCACTGGGAGAGCGCCTGGATGTGGCTGTGCACCGACTTGATGGTCCCCAGCGTGGCGCCCTTCGGGGCGAGCAGCTGGTGGTTCACCCGGTGGAAATGCTCGCCGATGATGTGCAGGCCGCCCTGCGGCAGGAGGTGGTGGTTGTCGGCGACGCGGCCGGCCACCGAGTTCTCCACCGGAATCATCGCGAGCCGGGCGCGCCCCTCGCGCACCGCGGCGAAGGCGTCCTCGAACGACGCGCAGGGCAGGGTCTGCATCTCCGGAAAGACCGAGCGGCAGCTCAGGTCGGAATAGGCGCCGGGCAGGCCCTGGAAGGCGATGACGTTCGAGGTCGACATGGATTTTCCGCAATTTGGAAAGGCGGTTCGGGACGCGGAGTATCGACAGCGTGCCGCCCCGCGTCAACGACCGCGGCAATCCCCCAGATTTAAGGCTTTTCGTGCCCGCCGCCGGCCCCAATTTACCCCTTTGGGCGTGACGGCGACGCGGTGACAGCCCCGGCCCGCCGCGCTATGGTGCGGCAAAGGGTCACATACGAACGATAAGCTAAGGGTAGAGACACCATGAGCATGGAAACCAACAAGATATTCGGGGCGATCCTGCTGGCTTTGCTGATCGGCACGCTGAGCGGCTTCATCGCCGAGGTGCTGGTGCACCCCAAGGCGCTGAAGCAGCCGTCCTACGTCATCGCCGTGCCCGAGTCCGCGCCGAAGGCCGAAGCGGCGGCGGCCGGCGGCGGCGGCCCGGCGGCCATCGCCCCGCTCCTCGCCAAGGCAGACCCGGCGGCCGGCCAGACCGCGGCCAAGGCCTGCGCCGCCTGCCACTCCTTCAACAAGGGCGAGCCGGGCAAGGTCGGCCCGAACCTCTACGGCGTCGTCGGCGGGCCGAAGGCGCACGCGCAGGGCTTCGCCTACTCCGACGCCATCGCCAAAAAGGGCGGCACCTGGGACTATGAGGATCTCAACCACTTCCTCTTCGACCCGAAGGGCTATGCCCCCGGCACCAAGATGACGTTCGCCGGCGTCAAGAAGGACCAGGAGCGCGCCAACATCGTCGCCTACCTGCGCTCGCTGAGCGACAACCCGCCGCCGCTGCCGCAGTAAAGCGCCGCGGCGCAGCCTTCGACGGGAACCAAGCCCCTCCCCGAGCGTTCGGGGAGGGGCTTTGGTTATAAGCGGGTCGAAGGGCTACGACTTTGATGAAATGTCTTCTCACCGCACTGCAATAAAAGTCCTACCTATACGGCCATATTGTGAAATCACTGCCCCTCCTGTATAAGAGAGCACCGTCCGAAAGGGCGGATGGAGGAGGCGCCGCGATGTTGCACACAGTAGCCGAGCCGTCCGAACAGAACATTCAATCAATCCTGGGCATGGAACGCCGGCTGGAGCGCGAAGAGCGCCACGGCGAAGACACGACGATCGCCCGAATTATACTTATGCGGCATTATGCCGCATACGCGCGAACCATGGTCCAGAAGACCGGCGGCAGCGTCACCGAGATGAGCACGCTGACCGACCGCGACAACGTGGTGCCGCTCGGCAGGGCCGACGGGCACTGCCCATCCTTCGACTGACCGACGGAATCCTGGCAGGGGACGCCGCACGGGCCGGCCGCCGCGCGACGCGGGGCCGGCCTTTGCGTTGCTGCGCGCCGGCAGGGTTACAGACGGCGCACCGCGCTGATGCCGCCGGCGCGCGCCGCCACCTCGTGGAGCGGCTCGATAACGACGGTCATGGTGTAGGCAGTGGCGTGCAGCAGCCGCTCGCCGTCGAGCATCAGCCCGACATGGCCGGGGAAGAACACCAGGTCGCCGCGGCGGTACGCCACCCCCGCCCCGTCGGCGGAGAGAAGCGCCCCGACCTCATCGCGCTGCATGTCGCTGTCGCGCGGGCACGGAATGCCGGCGCGCAGCAAGGCCAGCTGCGCCAAGCCCGAACAGTCGATGCCCAGCGGCGTCCGCCCGCCCCACAGGTACGGCACGCCGAGCAGCCGCTCGGCCGTCGCCACCGGGTCGGGCTCCAGCGCGTCGGGGGTGGAGAGGTGCCTGCCGTACAGCCAGCCGCCGCCGGCCAGCTCGCAATAACCGTTCACCGTGCGCAGCACCGCCACCGGCGCGCCCAGCGGGATGGCGTCGCGCGGCGGGGTCTTCAGGTCCGGCTCGGGAAACAGGAAGCTGCGCACCGCGGTGACGACGTGCGTCGGGTCGAACAGCTCCGGCGACAGCGACTGCGTGCGCGTCCAGCCGACATAGCCATCGGTGCCGCACTGCCCCCACGACCAGCCGTCCTTCGTGTCGTAGACGGTGAAGGTCTCGCCGAACAGCAGCTGCGAGGTGTGGCGGGCCTTGGCGTCTGGCTCGCCGCGCAGGCCGGCGACGCCGCTGCGCACGCGGTGCGGCACGCCCTCGACGAAGCGGTCGGCCTCCACCGTGCCCTTCAGGTGGGCGGCGGCGAGGTCGGCGCGGTGCGGGTGACGGCGCGGGTCGGGCACGCCGCTCATGCGTCGGCCGGCGCCTTGACGCGCAGCTCGGCCTCCAGCCGCGCCTTGGCGGCGGCGGCCAGCTCCTCCTCGGCCTTGACGACGGCCATGTCCTCGGGCGCCACGGCGCCGGCCTGGATCACCAGCTCGGCGAAGTCGGAGAGGAAGACGGAGCCTTTCACGGTGCGCTGGACCAGCACGTTGCGCTTGTCCTCGGTGTCCCGCTTGCGCTTGGCGAAGCCCAGCAGCGACAGGCGGTCGAGGGCGCGGGTGACGGCCGGCTTGGAGATGTTGAGCATGCCGGCCAAGCCGCGCACCGTGTGCGGCGGATCGGTCAGGTAGACCTGCAGCATGATGGCCATCTGGCGGGCCGACAGGTCCGGCCCGTCCTGCCGGACGCTGGCGACCAGCGCCGTGCGCCACAACCCGAGCGCCTTGAGGTTCCGCGCCATACCCGATCCCCCGACGGAAAGCGCAGCGAGTTTGCCCAAGCCCGCGCCAACCCGCAAGCGTTTCGCAGCCGGATCGATGGACGCGTGCGAAGGATCAGACGGCGGACCGGGGCGCGGGAGCGCCGCGCAGCAATCCCTCGGTCGAGAGGTCTTCGTCGATGTCCGGCCAGTGGATGCCGTAGCCGCTGCCGGCGAGTTCCCAGTTGCGCCGCTGCTCCGGCGTGGCGTCGAACAGGCGCGGGTACCAGGCGAGCGGAACGGCGATGCTGCGGCCGTCCATCAGGTCCACCGTCAGCCGGTCGTCATCGACCGACACCGCCTTGACGCGGAGGTCAACCTTGGGTGCCAAAGAAGCCATGCCATTCCTCCAGGAGCGTCTCGCGGCGCCCGCGCACGATCCGCAACACCTCGGCAAGCTCGTGCGCCGAATAGCCCATATTAACCGCGACCTGCACCGGGGTCAGCCACACTTTCGCGGAGGCACCGCCACGGTCCACATGGACGTGCGCGGGCTCGTTCGGCTCGTGGCTGTAGAAGTAGAAGCGGAAACCGTCTTGGCGATGGACGGTGGGCATTGTGTCGCCTCCTGAAAATGGGCGACTCCCCCAATAGCGCACTTTTCGGCAAACACACGTACAAAATAAAACAGGATTTCGAGCCATACACTCAGAGGTGCAACGACACGCCAGGAGATTGGTCAAAATCCGGTTCCCAAAGGCCTCTGGCCTTTGGCGGGGAGCGCGAGGGGCGGCTGCCCCTCGCCCGCGCAGCGCTCTCCCCTACCCTTTCCCGAACCGCTTCTCGATCAGCGTGTACACCGCGCGCATGCCCAGCGCCTCGCCGCCTTCCGGCCGTCCCGGCCGCGCCGAGCCGTTCCAGGCGTAGGTGTCGAGGTGCGCCCAGGGCGTTTCCTTCGACACGAAGCTCTCCATGAACAGCGCCGCGGTGATCGCCCCGGCAAAGCCGTGGCTGGTGACGTTGTTGAGGTCGGCGATCTTGCTCTCCAGGCCCTTGCGGTAGCCCTGCCACAACGGCAGGCGCCACATCGGGTCGGCGGCGGCCTCCGACGCGGCGAGCAGGTCGGCCGCCAGCTCCTCGTTGTTGGCGAACAGCGCCGGCAGGTCGGTGCCGAGCGCCACGCGCGCCGCGCCGGTCAGCGTGGCGAAGTCGATGAGCAGCGCCGGCTTCTCGCTGTCGGCCTCGGCCAGCGCGTCGCAGAGGATCAGGCGGCCCTCGGCGTCGGTGTTGCCGACCTCGACGGACAGCCCCTTGCGGGTCTTCAGGATGTCCTGCGGCTTGAAGGCGTTGCCGGAGATGACGTTCTCCACCGCCGGGATCAGCACGCGCAGGCGCACCGGCAGGCCGGCCATCATCACCATGCGCGCCACGCCCAGCGCGTGCGCCGCGCCGCCCATGTCCTTCTTCATGATCAGCATGGCGCTGGACGGCTTGATGTCGAGGCCACCCGAGTCGAAGCACACGCCCTTGCCGACCAGCGTCACCTTCGGGTCGTCGCGGCGGCCCCAGCTGATGTCGATCAGGCGCGGCTCGCGCGGGGAAGCGCGGCCGACGGCGTGGACGGCGGGGTAGTCCTTCTTCAGCAGGTCGTCGCCGACGGTGATCTTGACGGTCGCCTCGAACTCCTCGGCCAGCTCCTTGGCGGCCTTGGCTAGGTCGGCCGGACCCATGTCGGCGGCCGGCGTGTTGACGAGGTCGCGCACCAGCCAGGTGGCGGAGGCGGCGCGCTCCACGTCGCCGCGGTCGGCGGCCTTCGGCCAGACCAGCTGGGCGAATTCCTTCTCCGACGTCTTGTAGCGGGTGAAGACGTAGCTCCCCAGCGCCCAGGCCAGCGCGGCGCGGGTGGCGGCGCGGCCGTCGAGGTCGGCGTCGATGCGGTAGGAGCCGGGCGGCAGCGAGCCCGGAAGCCCGGCGAACGCCCAGAGATCGTCCACCGCCGACACGCCGACCAGCACGCGGCCGAGCCGGCCGTCGTCACCGGGCAGCAGCGCGGTCGCGCCGGAGTCGGCGGAGAAGTTCACGGCCTTCACCCAGGCGGCGGTGGCCGATGGCTGCGACTCCAGCCAGCCGGACAGCTCGGCCTTGGTCAGCGGGGTGACGGGAACGGTGTCGGCGGCGGCCTTGGCGCGCAGCGTGGCGATCAACGCGGGACGTCCTTGCTGGTGAAACGGAAGGTGAAAGGATGGCGCGCCGCGCGCCCTTGCGCAATCCCCGCTTCCCGGCGACAGTCGAGCCGACGCGTTCGGAGGCATGGCATGGCGGACCTCACCCTGGTCATCGGCAACAAGGCGTATTCGTCCTGGTCGCTGCGGCCCTGGCTGGCACTCAGGCACATCGGCGTTCCGTTCGCCGAGACGCTGGTGCCGCTGCGCCAGCCCGACAGCCGGGAGCGCATCCTCGCGCACGCGCCGTCCGGCAAGGTGCCGATGCTGCGCCACGGGGAGCGGACGATCTGGGATTCGCTGGCGATCTGCGAGTACCTGGCGGAGACCTTCCCCGACGCCCGCCTGTGGCCGGACGACGCATACGCCCGCGCGGTGGCGCGGTCGGTGTCGGCGGAGATGCACTCGGGCTTCGTGTCCCTGCGCACCACCATGCCGATGGACCTGAAGCGCAGCGCCCCCGGCGACGGCCGCAGCGAGGAGACGCTGGCCGACATCGCGCGAATCGCCGCGATCTGGCGCGACGCGCGGGACCGGTTCGGCGCGGCCGGGCCGTACCTGTTCGGCCGCTTCTCGGTCGCCGACTGCCTGTACGCGCCGGTGGTGACGCGGTTCGAGACGTACGGGGTGGAGCTGGATGCGGTCGGCCGCGCGTACGCCGACGCGATCCTCGCGCTGCCGGCGCTGCGCGAATGGGCGGAGGCGGCGCGGGCGGAGCCCTGGGTGCTGTTCTAGCGCACCCGCGCCTAACGCACCCGCTCTGCCGCGAAGACCTCGGACGGCTTGACCAGCTCGTCCTGCGCCGGGATCAGCGCCAGTTCGCGGGTGCCGAGGCGCCGTGTCTCCTGGAACACCGCGTAGATCGCCGAGGCCGCCTGCGCCAGCGCCTGCGCGGCGTCGGCGGTCTTCAGCCAGTGCGCGAGGAACAGCGCCGCCACCGCGTCGCCGGCGCCGTTCGGCGGCGGGTCGAGCGGCAGGCGCGGCGTCGACACCACCCAGGTGCCCTCGGCGGTGTCGGCCAGCATCTCGATGCGGTCGGCGGGGGCGTCGGCGCGCGTGAGGCTGGTGATCAGCACCAGCTTCGGCCCCGTGGCGCGCAACGCCGCCGCGGCGTCCAGCGCGTCGGCCATGCTGGCGACGGTGCGGCCGGTCAGGTACTCCAGCTCGAACTGGTTGGGCGTGACGATGTCGGCGGCGGGGACGGCGTGCGCCTTCATGAACTCGGGAATGCCCGGCCGCACGAAGAAGCCGCGCCCGACATCGCCCATGACGGGATCGCAGCAGTACACCGCCTGCGGGTTGGCCGCCTTGATCTGCGCCGCAGCCCCGACCACCACCTGCCCCAGCGCGGCGTCGCCCATGTAGCCGGACAGCACCGCCACGCAGGACGGCAGCACGCCGCGCGCGTCGATGCCGTCGAGGACGTCGGCGATGTGCTCCGGCGTGAAGACCTGCCCGGTCCAGGCGCCGTAGCCGGTGTGGTTGGAGAACTGCACCGTGTTCACCGCTACGGCGTCGTAACCCAGGCGCTGCAGGGGAAACACGGCGGCCCGGTTGCCGACGTATCCGTAGGCGACGTGGGACTGGATGGAGATGACCGTCTTCATGGCGGCAAAGCCTACGGCATGACCGGACGCGCGCCAAGCGTTCTATCGGCGGCGCTCGGACGGTTCACGGACACGCTTCCATGGCAAAGGGAATTCGCAAATTTCCCCAGGTTTCAAACCAGAAATCGAGCTTCTTCCGAAGAAACCAAATAGCCCTTTGTGCAGAAACAATCGCCGTCTACGTTTCCTCTGTCCGACGAACCCCCGAGGTCACGACGATGGCGATCGAATTCATCCGCATGAAGCTGTGGCTGAACGACGGCAGCACGGTTTTGCTGTCGGGATCCGCGGTGCTGCACCCGGACGGCGCCATGGACCTGTTCGGCGACGCGGCCTGCTATGGCCACGAGATCGCCTCGGCCGTGGAGCGGTTCGACGTCGAGTCCCCGATGGCCGAGCAGCGCCTGTTGGTCGAGCCGCTGCCGCGCGGCAGCGTCCGCTTCGACAAGGTGCGCTGGGGCACCACCGATTCGCTGACGCCGGTGACCCTGGCTCCCGGCCGCGCCGCCACCATCGCGCCGGGCGCGCCGCCGGCGGTGAAGGACGCGCTGCGCGCCGACCTCACCAGCTTCCGCGCCGTCCGCGCCGCCGCCCTGCCGCTCGCCGCCTGACACCCGGTCATTTTTTGGAGCTGGGCCGTGGACACCCGGTGCGCCCTGCGGGTAAGCAGGGACGCAAGACGAACCGGGGAGACTCCGCCATGGCCACGACCGCCCGCCCGCGCCGCAGCGTCCTCTACATGCCGGGCTCGAACGCCCGCGCGCTGGAAAAGGGGCGCACGCTGCCGGCCGATGGCCTGATCCTCGACCTGGAAGACGCCGTGGCGCCCGACGCCAAGGCGGACGCGCGCGCCAACATCGCCGCGGCGCTGGCCGCCGGCGGCTACGGCGGGCGGGAGATCGTGGTGCGCGTCAACGGGCTCGCCACTCCCTGGGGTTACCAGGACCTCGTCATGGCCGCCGCCTCGGGCGCCGACGCCGTGCTGCTGCCCAAGGTGGAGAGCGCCGACGCCGTCCGCCAGGCCGAGGCGGTGCTGCGCGCCGCCGGCGCGCCCGAGGGGCAGCGGATCTGGTGCATGATGGAAACCCCGCTCGGCATGCTGAACGCCAAGGAGATCGCCGGGGCGTCCGCGACGCTCGGCGGGCTGGTGATGGGCACCTCCGACCTCGCCAAGGACCTGCACGCCGCGCACACCCGCGACCGCCTGCCGATGATCACCAGCCTCGGCCTGTGCCTGCTGGCGGCGCGCGCCTACGGCCTCGCCATCCTCGACGGCGTGCACCTGGACCTCAACGACGACGAGGGGTTCGCGGACTCCTGCCGGCAGGGTCGCGACCTGGGTTTCGACGGCAAGACGCTGATCCATCCCAAGACCATCGCCGCCACCAACGCGGCCTTCGCGCCGGGCGCCGACGAGATCGGATACTCCCGCCGCATCATCGCCGCGCACGCCGAGGCGGCGGCGGCCGGCAAGGGCGTGGTGGTGGTGGACGGCAAGCTGGTGGAGAACCTGCACGTCGAGAACGCCCGCCGGCTGGTGGCGCTGGCCGAGGCCATCGCCGCGCTGGAATCCGCGGCAACCTGACCGGGAGCAGGGAATCCGCCGAGTCGCCTGGAACCAACTCTGCCGTCCCTGGTTTGTGGGCAGAAGGCAGAGTTGGAGGTTTCACGATGGCTTCGAAGGACGGCGGGCGGACATCGAACCGCGGGTTCGCTTCCATGGACCGTGACCGGCAGCGCCAGATCGCCAGCAAAGGCGGCGAAAGCGTGCCGGCCGACAAGCGCAGCTTCTCGAAAAACCCGGAACTCGCCGCCGAGGCGGGCCGCAAGGGCGGGCGCAGCGTGCCGGCGCAGGCGCGCAGCTTCTCGAAGAACCCTTCGCTCGCCGCCGAAGCCGGGCGAAAGGGTGGACAGGCCAGCCACGGCGGCCGGGGCGCGCGGGTCGAGGCGGCCGGCGACGATTGATCCGATAACAGCCTTGCCCCCTCCCTAGCCCTCCCCCGCCGTCAACGGGAGAGGGAACTCCGCCGCAGCGGCGGCAGCCCCCTCTCCCGCGCAGCGGGGGAGGGTTGGGGAGGGGGCATCGCATCCAAACGAAAAAAGCCCCTCTCCGGCGGAGAGGGGCTTTCTTGTTGCCGCGATCGCCCGTTACGACGACAGCTTGTCCAGCTCGCGCAGGATCGAGTCGCCCATCACCGTGGTCGAGCAGCGGGCCATGCCCGGCGCCATGATGTCGGCGGTGCGCATGCCGCCGCCCAGCACGTTCTGCACGGCCTTCTCCAGCATCTTCGCGTCGTCGTCCAGGTTGAACGAGTAGCGCAGCGCCATGGCGAACGACAGCAGCGTCGCGCACGGGTTGGCGAGATCCTTGCCGGCGATGTCCGGGGCCGAGCCGTGCACCGGCTCGTACAGCGCCTTGCGGTTGCCGTTGGCGTCCGCCGCACCGAGCGAAGCCGAAGGCAGCATGCCCAGCGAGCCGGTCATCATCGCCGCCTCGTCCGACAGGATGTCGCCGAACAGGTTGTCGGTGACGATGACGTCGAACTGCTTCGGGTTCTTCAGCAGCTGCATGGCGCCGTTGTCGGCGTACATGTGCTCCAGCGTCACGTCCGAGTACTGCTCTTGGTGCAGCTTGGTCACTTCCTGCCGCCACAGCAGGCCGGACTCCATGACGTTCGCCTTCTCCATGGAGTGGACCTTGTTGCTGCGCTTGCGCGCCAGCTCGAAGGCCACCGACGCCACGCGGCGGATCTCGGAGGTGGTGTAGACCTGGGTGTTGACGCCGCGGCGCTCGCCGTTCGGCAGCTCCTCGATGCCGCGCGGCTCACCGAAGTACACGCCGCCCGTCAGCTCGCGGACGATCATGATGTCCAGGCCCTTGATGATCTCGGGCTTGAGCGTCGAGGCATCGACCAGCGCGTCGAACACCGTGGCCGGGCGCAGGTTGGCGAACAGGCCCAGTTCCTTGCGCAGGCGCAGCAGGCCGGCCTCGGGGCGCTTCATGTAGTCGGTGGGGTTGTCCCACTTCGGACCGCCGACGGCGCCCAGCATCACCGCGTCCACCGCCAGCGCGTCGGCCAGCGTGGCGTCGGTCAGCGGGGTGCCGTGCGCGTCGATGGCGGCGCCGCCGACCAGACCCTCGGTCACGTCGAAGGTGACCTTGCGCTTGCGGTCCATCCAATCGATGACCCGGCGCACCTGGCGCATCACCTCGGGGCCGATGCCGTCACCGGGCAGGAACAGGAGCTTCTTGTTGGCGGGCATCGGGTACTCTCCCCTTCTCTCTACGGTTTGTCTCTTGCTTGGGTCAGAGGGCCAGCCACGGCTGGCTGCCGCGGATCTTGGCCTCGAAGGCGTCGATCGCCGACACCTGCTGCAGCGTCAGGCCGATGTCGTCCAGGCCGTTCAGCAGGCAGTGCTTGCGGAACGGATCGACCTCGAAGCTGATCTTGCCGCCGTCCGGGCCGGTGATCTCCTGCTTCTCCAGGTCCACGGTCACCACCGCGTTGGAGCCGCGCGAGGCGTCGTCCAGCAGCAGGTCCACCTGCTCCTTCGGCAGCTTGATCGGCAGGATGCCGTTCTTGAAGCAGTTGTTGTAGAAGATGTCGGCGAAGCTCGGCGCGATGATGCAGCGGATGCCGAAGTCGGCCAGCGCCCACGGCGCATGCTCGCGCGACGAACCGCAGCCGAAGTTGTCGCCCGCCACCAGGATCTTGGCGCTGCGGTAGGCCGGCTTGTTGAGGACGAAGCTGTCGACCTCCTGGCCGTCGGGGGTGTAGCGCATCTCGTCGAAGAGATGCTTGCCCAGGCCGGTCCGCTTGATCGTCTTCAGGAACTGCTTGGGGATGATCATATCGGTGTCGATGTTGATCATCGGCATCGGGGCGGCAACGCCGGTGAGAACCGTGAACTTTTCCATAGCCAAAACCCATCGCGCGCGTGGCCGGCCGGAGGCGCCGGCAAGAGCCCGGTGAATAGCAGACCAAGGACCGCGACGCCAGAGGCAGGTGCACGCTTTCCGCATGGCGGTTGATTGGCTTGGCCCTGCGCCGCCGCGCGACCCGCCGCCGTCGGCGCACGCCGGCCGGCGCCCGCACCCACCGCCCGACGCGCAGATCTTTCCCGCTTCCGGGAACGCCCCCGGCAAATCCAGAACGACCATGAAAGCATACGCTCCACCGCCCTCAGTGGCCGTACGTCAAAATCACCTAAAAGCCGTTTCAATTGCTCGGGCTCGACTTGGCTCGGACTTGGCAAAATGCCGCACCCCGCGCCGCCGGCTTGATTAACCGCGGAGCAACATCTTGGGTGGAATATGTCCGGACGCCGGGCTCCCTTCCGCCCGCGCGCCCATGCCTGCCCAGTGGAGAGTCCTATGCGTGGATGGAGCCTTCGGATCGGGGGCAAGCTGCTCCTGTTGCCGGCGGTGGCGTTGGCCGCGCTCGCCGTCTTCGGTTTCGTCGCCGTGGCCGAGATCCGCTCGACCATGCTGCAGGAGGACAAGGCCAAGGTGAAGGCGCTGGTGGAGACCGCGGTCACCATCGTGCAGGACCTGGAAGCGCGCGCCGCCAAGGGCGAGATGCCGGTCGAGCAGGCCCAGGCGCAGGCGAAGAACGCGTTGCGCGCCATCCGCTTCGAGGGCAGCGAGTACTTCTTCGCCTACAACCGCGACGGCGTGGTCGTGGCGCACGGCGCCAAGCCGGAGCTGGAAGGCAAGGACCTGCGCGACATGAAGGGCCCGAATGGCCAGTTCATGATCCGCGACCTGCTGGCCGCCGCCGGGCGCGGCGGCGACTTCGTGGAGTTCCTGTGGGCCAAGGCCGGCTCCGACGTGCCGGTGCCGAAGATCGGCTACGCCAAGTTCACCAGCGGCTGGGCCTGGATGCTGGGCACCGGCATCTACGTGGACAACGTGCAGGCGGCCTTCCGCGACCGCGCGCTGGAGGCCGGCGGCATCGTGCTGCTCCTGGGCGCGGTGGCGTTCGGCGCCGCCGTCCTGCTGGGCCGCAGCATCGCCCGGCCGATCACCCGGCTGTCCGCCGTCATGCACACGGTGGCCGGCGGCGACCTGTCCGCCGCCGTCCCGGACACCACGCGCCGCGATGAGGTGGGCGAGATGGCCCGCGCCGTCGAGGTCTTCAAGGACCGCGCCCGCGAGAACGCCGCCCTGCACGCCGAGCAGGAACAGCTGAAGGCCGCAGCCGAGGCCGAGCGCAAGGCGACGCTGGCGCGACTGGCCGACGCGTTCGAGACGTCGGTGCGGCACGTGGTGGACACCGTGGCCTCCGCCGCGGCGGAGATGCAGGCCTCCGCCGGCACCCTGTCCTCCACCGCCGAGGCGACCTCGCGGCAGGCCGTCATCGTGGCCGGCGCCGCCGAGCAGGCGTCGTCGAGCGTCAACACGGTGGCCGGGGCGGCGGAGGAGCTGTCCGCCTCGATCCGCGCCATCGGCCAGCAGGTCGAGCAGTCCACCCGCATCACCGCCACCGCGGTCGCCGAGGCCCGTCAGACCAACGAGCTGATGGCCGGGTTGGCCGAAGCGGCGCATCAGGTGGGCGACGTGGTCAAGCTGATCTCCGACATCGCGTCGCAGACCAACCTCCTCGCCCTCAACGCCACCATCGAGGCGGCGCGGGCCGGCGAGGCGGGCAAGGGTTTCGCGGTGGTGGCGAACGAGGTCAAGCACCTCGCCAACCAGACGGCGCAGGCGACCGGCGACATCCAGACCAAGATCGGCGACATCCAGGCGACCACCGACCGCGCGGTGGCGGCGATCCGCGCGGTGGGCGAGACCATCTCGGGCGTCGACCGCATCGCGACCTCCATCGCCGACGCCATCGAGCAGCAGGGCGCGGCCACGCGCGACATCGCCACCAACGTCCAGCAGGCCGCCGGCGGCACGCGCGCGGTGTCGGACACCATCGTCGGCGTCAACCAGGCCGCCTCGGAGACGGGCGCCGCCGCGTCCCAGATGCTCGGCGCCGCCGGCAGCCTGTCGCAGGAGGCCGAACGGCTGCGCGGCGAGGTCCTCGCCTTCCTGGAGCGCATCCGGGCGGCGTGACGTTCATTCAAAGCCCTCCCCCAGCCCTGCCGGGGGAGGGTTGGGTGGGGGCAGCGGCGTGCGCCGGATCCACGCCCGCCACCTAAGCTGTAGCCCCCACCCTCCCAAGCTATGCTTGGGCCCCTCCCTCCCCCGCCGAAGGAGAGGGAGGGGTCGCGAGAAAGTCCCTATATCCATAGACCTAGGCGACCCCCTGCGCCCGCCAACCGTTCGCCCTTCAAACCATTGGTTCAGCCGTAATTTTTCGGTCTTCCAGGGTTGCGGTCTTTGCGCATATGGCATTTGGTATGCCAGACTATACTCTCCTCATCAGCCAATGGAGAGACACCATGACGACCACGACCTTCTCGCACAGCGCCCACACCGCCCAGTCGGCCAACGGTTTCCAGGCCGTCCGTGAGTTTCTGGTGGCGTGGTTCCAGGCGACTCCGGCGTACTTCGTCTATCAGGCCCTGACCCACCGCGGGTAAGTTCTGGGACGCCAGATACCGATACGACCGAAAAACGGGCTGCGCAGGGCGCGGCCCGTTTTCGTTTGCGCCGGGCGGCCGACACGCACACCCGCGCCGGCAGAGCCTTGAAGCCCCGCGCCGCGTCGCGTACCAACGGCGCGACGCCAACCGCCCCGGCCCTGCCCCCATGCCGATCCTGCCGACCTCCGACCGCCGCGCGCGCCTGATCGCGGCCGCCTTCCTGGTGCTCGCCCCGCTGGCCTACGGCGCGCTGGGGGTGTCGCTGGACATGGACGCCAACTGGGACCTGCGGAACTACCACTGGTACAACGCCTATGCCTTCCTGACCGGCCGCCTCGGGACCGATCTGGTGCCGGCGCAGATGCCCAGCTTCTACAACCCCATCCTCGACCTGCCCTTCTACTGGCTGGCCACCGCGTTTCCGGCGCCGGTCGCCGGCTTCGTGTGGAGCGCCGTCCAGGGGTTGAACCTGCCGCTGCTGTTCGGCCTCGCCATGGCCAGCCTGCGCGTCGGCACCGAGATGCAGCGCACGCTGCTGGCGGTCGCGTTGGCGGCGATGGGGGGCCTGGGCGGCGGCACGCTGGGCCTCCTGGGCACGACGTTCCAGGACAACGTGGTCAGCCTGGGCGTGCTGGGCGCCGCGCTGGTGGTGGTGAGCGGGCTGCCGCGGCTGCTGGACGGCCCCGCCGGCCGGGCGTTCGCGCGGGTGGCGGCGGGCGGCGTGCTGGCCGGCGCGGCGATGGGGGCGAAGAACCCGACGGTGATCTTCGCGATCGGCCTTTGCCTCGCCTTCCTGGTGCTGCCGGCGCGGCCCTGGCGCAGGCTGTGGCTGGCGTTCTTCTTCGGGATCGGCGTGCTGGCCGGGCTGGCGGCGACCGGCGGATTCTGGATGGTCCACCTCTGGCAGAGCTACGGGAACCCGATCTTCCCGCACATGAACCACGTCTTCAAATCGCCGCTCGCCGCCATCTCCGACTACCGGAACTATTCGTTCCTGCCGGCCGACCCGGTGGAGCGGGTGTTCTTCCCCTTCTATTTCCTGCGCGACCCGATCAAGGTCGGCGAGGTGGCGTGGTTCGACCTGCGGGTGCCGCTGCTGTTCGCGCTGGTGCCGCTGGCCGGCGTGGCGGCGCTGGTGCGGCGGCCGGCGCAGGCCGTCGCCGTCCCCGGCGCGGCGCGCTACCTGCTGACGGCGCTGGCCGTGACCTACGCGCTGTGGGTCTACATGTTCTGCGTCTACCGCTATCTGGTGCCGGTGGAGATGGTGGCGCCGCTCGCCGTCGTGCTGGCGGTGGGGGTGCTGCCGATGCCGGTCAAGGCGCGGATGGGCGCCGCGGCCGCCCTGCTGGTGCTGGTGCAGGCGACCATGCAGCCGGCCGACTGGGGCCGCGTGAACTGGAGCCGCCAGTGGGTGCAGGCCGACGTGCCGCGCATCGAGGATCCGGACCACACCATGCTGCTGATGGGCGGCTACTGGGCGATCTCCCATGTGCTGCCGCTGTTCCCGCCGCAAATGCCGGTGGTGCGCATCCAGTCCAACTTCCTGCAGCCGGATTCCGTCGGCAACGGCATGCGCGCGGTGCTGGAGCGCCGGGTGGCCGAGCATAGGGGGGCGTTCCTGATGCTCAGCACCATCCCCGACACGCCCGGTGCGGCGAAGGCCGCGGCGCTGATGGGCCTGACGCTCGACCCGCAGGGCTGCCGCCCGGTGCCCAACAATCTGGGCGAGACGCTCAACCTCTGCCCGGTGCACCGCTAAGCCGTCGGGGCAGCGAAGGCGCGTTCGGGGAGCGTTGAACGGCGTACCCCGGCTGCCCGCGGGACGGGCCGCCGAACGGGCGGTTGCAGGTCGGCGCGGGCGGCACCGCCATGCCGGGGCGCCATCGCATTTCGACAGTGGAATAGCGGGGAGCAGATGGTGTTTATTCCGGAGACTCCACTGAAGCCGCCACAGGCCATGTCCGCCACGACCCTCACCCGCACCCCGGCCGCCGCCTCCGCCCCTTCGGCGACGCAGCAGCCAGCGCCGCTGCCGTGCTCCGTCGCGGTGCTGATCCCCTGCTACAACGAGGAGGCGGCCATCGGGAAGGTGGTGGAGGACTTCCGCGCCGCGCTGCCGGACGCCACCGTCTACGTCTACGACAACAACTCCGCCGACCGCACCATCGAGGTGGCCAGGGCCGCCGGCGCGGTGGTGCGGTGCGAGCCCCTGCAGGGCAAGGGCAACGTCATGCGCCGGATGTTCTCGGACATCGAGGCGGACGTCTACGTCCTGGTGGACGGCGACGACACCTACCACGCCCCCAGCGCGCCGCTGATGGTCAAGCGCCTGTGGGAAGAGCAGCTGGACATGGTCAACGGCGCGCGGGTGACCGACATCGTCGCCGCCTACCGCCCGGGCCACCGTTTCGGCAACAAGCTGCTGACCGGCCTGGTGGCGGAGGTGTTCGGCCACCGCATCCACGACATGCTCTCCGGCTACCGGGTGTTCTCGCGCCGCTTCGTCAAGAGCTTCCCGGCGCTGGCCTCCGGCTTCGAGACGGAGACCGAGCTGACGGTGCACGCGCTGGAGCTGCGCATGCCCATCGCCGAGGTGAAGACCCCTTACAAGGACCGGCCCGAGGGCTCGGTCAGCAAGCTGCGCACCTACCGCGACGGCTTCCGCATCCTGAAGACCATCCTGGTCCTGGTGAAGGAGGAGCGGCCGCTGCCGTTCTTCGCCACCATCTTCGGGGTGCTGGCGGCGGTCTCGCTGATGCTGGTGGTGCCGATCTTCCTGACCTACTTCCAGACCGGGCTGGTGCCCCGCCTGCCCACCGCGGTGCTGGCGACCGGCACCATGGTGCTGGCCTTCCTCAGCCTGACCTGCGGCCTGATCCTCGACACCGTGACGCACGGCCGCAAGGAGATGAAGCGCCTGCGCTACCTCTCCATCCCCGCGCCGAACTGCGCGCCGCCGAAGGGCGCGAAATGATCGACCTCGCGGTGAGGCTGCTCGACAGCCGGCTCGGCCGGCTGGGGGTGCAGTTCGGCAAGTTCGGGATGGTCGGAATCGTCGGTCTGGTGGTGGATACGGCGGTGCTCTACCTCGGCCTGTGGGCGGGGCTGGAGTTCTTCGCCGCGCGCATCCCCTCCTTCTTCGCCGCGGCGACGACGACCTGGGCGCTGAACCGCGCCTTCACCTTCCGTCACGCCGACCACGCGCCGCTGCACCGGCAGTGGGCCGCCTTCCTCGCCGCCAACGCGGTGGGCGGCGTGGTCAACTACACGGTGTCGGTGGTGCTGGAGGCGGGGGTGGACGTGTTCGACGCCTACCCGTTCCTGGCGGTGGCGGCCGGCGCCATCGCCGGCATGTTCTTCAACTTCGCCGCCTCCAAGCGCCTGGTGTTCAAGGGGGCGTGAGGTCCATCGCCTCGACGACGCGGGTGTAGGGCAGCCCGGCGGTGTCGTTCAGCCGCCGCACCGCGTCCGCGTCGTCGGCGTCGAACAGGCACTCGCAGCGGCCCTCGCTCGGCACGAACATGCTGCGGATGTAGCGGACCCGCGTGCCCCCGGCGCTCATGTCGCGGGCGGTGTCGATGGCCCGCCGCTGCGCCGCCGCGAGGTCGTCCATGCCGATGCCCTTGAGGTCCCGTTCGGCCATGTAGACGGTCATGATGCCCTCCCTGGACAGTGTCCCGGGCCAGTCTCGCACGCGGTCCGGAACCGCGGCGGTGGGCATCGGAGGGGCACCCCCGCCCCGGGGGCATAGCTCCCTGCCCGTTCGGGCGGGGCCGGCGGCGTGCCCGCCCATGGACTCGGGAGGCCGGGTCGCCATATAACGGCGGTCATGACGCGCGACTTCCTGAAGATGCACGGGCTCGGCAACGACTTCGTCGTGATCGACGCCCGCACCGCGGCCTACGCCCCGTCCGAGGCGGAGGTGCGGGCCATTTCCAACCGCAGGACCGGCGTGGGCTGCGACCAGTTCATCGTCGTCGAGCCGGCGCAGGACCCGCGCGCCTCCGCGTTCATGCGCATCCGCAACGCCGACGGCAGCGAGGTGGCGGCGTGCGGCAACGCGTCGCGCTGCGTCGGCTGGCTGCTGATGGAGGAGACCGGCGCCGACCGCGCCGTCTTCCAGACCGCCGCCGGCCTGCTGGAGGCCTCGCGCGCCGGCGACGGGCTGATCACCGTCGACATGGGCCCGGCCAACCTGGAATGGACCGCCATCCCGCTGGCGCAGCCCACCGACACGCTGCACCTGCCGATCGAGCAGGGCGGGGTGTCGGACCCGGTGGCCGTCAACATGGGCAACCCGCACGCGGTGTACTTCGTGCCCGACGCCGAGGCGGTGGACGTCGCCGCGATCGGCCCCGGCCTGGAGCGCCACCCGCTGTTCCCCGAGCGCACCAACGTCGAGTTCGCCACCGTCGTCGCCCCGAACCGCATCCGCATGCGGGTGTGGGAGCGCGGCGCCGGCGTCACCCAGGCCTGCGGCACCGGCGCCTGCGCCACCGCCGTGGCGGCGGCGCGCCGCGGCCTCACGGGCCGCAAGGCCGACGTGGTGCTGGACGGCGGCACCCTGACCATCGAGTGGCGCGAGGACGGCCACGTCCTGATGACCGGCCCGGTCGCCGTGAGCTTCACCGGGCGGCTGTCGCCCGAACTGGTATCGTAATGAGCGATGCGCTGCGCAAGACGCCGGAGATCGTCACCTTCGGCTGCCGCCTGAACACCTACGAGTCCGAGGTGATGCGCACCCACGCCCGCAACGCGGGGCTGGAGAACGTCGTCATCGTCAACACCTGCGCCGTCACCTCGGAAGCCGAGCGGCAGGCGCGGCAGACCATCCGCAAGCTCAGGCGCGAGAACCCGGACGCCCGCATCGTCGTCACCGGCTGCGCCGCGCAGATCGCGCCGGCCACGTACGCCGGGATGCCGGAGGTCGACCAGGTCCTCGGCAACCAGGAGAAGCTGCAACCCGAGAGCTGGGGCCTGCCGCCGGCCGAGAAGGTGCTGGTCAACGACATCATGTCGGTGAAGGAGACCGCCGGCCACCTGATCGGCGGCTTCGAGGACCGGGCGCGTGCCTTCGTCCAGGTGCAGCAGGGCTGCGACCACCGCTGCACCTTCTGCATCATCCCCTACGGCCGTGGCCCCTCGCGCTCCGTGCCCATCGGCGCGGTGGTCGAGCAGGTGCAGGCGCTGGTCGCCGCCGGCTACACCGAGGTGGTGCTGTCCGGCGTCGACGTCACCAGCTACGGCCCCGACCTGCCGGGCTCGCCGACGCTGGGGCAGATGATCCGCCGCCTGCTGGCGATGGTGCCGGAGCTGCCGCGGCTGCGCCTGTCCTCGCTCGACTGCATCGAGATCGACGACGACCTCTGGCGCTTGATCGAGAGCGAGCCGCGGCTGATGCCGCACCTGCACCTGTCGCTGCAGGCCGGCGACGACCTGATCCTCAAGCGCATGAAGCGCCGGCACAGCCGCGCCGACGCCGTCGCCTTCTGCGCCAAGGTGCGCGAGCGCCGGCCGGACTTCGTCTTCGGCGCCGACTTCATCGCCGGCTTCCCCACCGAGGACGAGGCGATGTTCGGGAACACGCTGCGCCTCGTGGAGGAGTGCGGGCTGACCTGGCTGCACGTCTTCCCCTACTCCCCGCGCCCCGGCACCCCGGCGGCGAAGATGCCGCAGGACAACAGCCGCTTCCGCAAGGAGCGCGCCGCCCGCCTGCGCGCCGCCGGCGACGCGGCGGTCGCCCGCTACCTGGAAAGCCAGATCGGCCGTACCGCCACCGTGCTGGTGGAGAAGGACGACCTCGGCCGCACCGAGCATTTCGCCGAGATCCGCCTGGGCCGGACCTACCCGCCCGGCACGCTGGTGCGCACGCACATCACCGGCACCGACGGCAGCGTGCTGCACGGCATCCCCCTCTAAGACTTCGGACACCCCATGATCCTGCGTTGGTTCGGCCGCAAGAAGCCCGAGGAAGAGACCGTCAAGGATGTGCCGCCGGTCGCCGAGCCGGAAGCGCCGGCGCCCGAGGCCGCGCCCGCGGTTCCACCCGCGGTTCCCGAAGTGGTCGAGCACGCGCAGCTTCCCGAGGACCTGCCGCCGGCGCTCGCCATCGAGACCGTGCCGCCCCCGCCGCTGGCCGAGCCGGCGCCCGAGGACGCCGAGTTCACGCCCGAGCACCACGCGGCCCAGCCGGAGCCGCCGGAATCCAGCCACACCATCAGCGAGGAGCCGCCGAAGAAGGGCTGGCTGGCGCGGCTGAAGGAGGGGCTGTCCAAGTCCTCGTCCAAGCTGACCGACGGCATCACCGGCATCTTTACCAAGCGCAAGCTCGACGACGAGGCGCTGGAGGAGCTGGAGGAGTTGCTGATCACCGCCGACCTCGGCCCCGTCACCGCCGCCAAGGTGACGGCCGAGCTGGCCCGCACCCGCTTCGGCAAGGAGGTCGGCCCGGACGAGGTCAAGGCGACGCTGGCCGCCGAGGTGGCGAAGATCGTCGGCCCGGTGGCGCAGCCGCTGACCATCGACATGGGCCTCAAGCCGCACGTCATCCTGCTGGTCGGCGTCAACGGCACCGGCAAGACCACCACCATCGGCAAGCTGGCCCGCCAGTTCCGCGACGAGGGCAAGACGGTGATGCTGGCCGCCGGCGACACCTTCCGCGCCGCCGCCGTCAGCCAGCTGAAGATCTGGGGCGAGCGCACCGGCTGCGCCGTGGTGGCGCGGGAGACCGGCGCGGATGCCGCCGGCCTCGCCTACGACGCGCTGGAGCGCGCGCGGGCCGAGAAGGTGGACGTGCTGCTGATCGACACCGCCGGCCGCCTGCAGAACAAGACCGGCCTGATGGACGAGCTGCGCAAGATCGTCCGCGTCATCAAGAAGGTGGACGAGACCGCCCCGCACACCACGCTGCTGACGCTGGACGCCACCACCGGGCAGAACGCGCACAGCCAGGTCGAGGTGTTCCGCGACATGGTCAACGTATCTGGGCTGGTCCTGACCAAGCTGGACGGCTCGGCGCGCGGCGGCGTGCTGGTCTCGCTGGCGGAGAAGTTCAAGCTGCCGGTGCACGCCATCGGCATCGGCGAAGGCGTCTACGACCTGCGGCCGTTCGACGCCGAGGCGTTCGCCAAGTCGCTGATGGGCATTCAGTCGTAACGGGGAACAACAGGGTTCACACGAATTGAGGCACGGATTCCTCGGATTTTTTGATGCTTGCCGCGCCGCGCTTACCCCGCAAGCCTCAGCGTCGGCACGGATAAAGAGATCCGTGTAATCCGTGCCCAAATCCGTGAAATCCGTGTAGACCGGGTTGTGTCCCAACGGGATGGCACGTTGCCACCCCCCGCCCCAGGGCTTATGTGAAGGTCATGACGTCCTTCACGACCGCCCCCTCGCCCATCCCGCCGGGCCCCGCCGGCTCCTTCACCGACGTCGACGCGGCGCTGGCCTGCGTGCGCGACCTGTGGGAGCGCAACACCGCCTACCTGCGCGACCGCTTCGCCGCCTTTGCCCGCGGCGAGGAGTTCGACGGCCGGGTCAGCGCCTGCTACCCCTACGTCACGCTGGTGACCGGGAGCGGCGCGGTCGTGGACACCCGCCTCGCCTACGGCTTCGTCGAGGGGGTGGGCGAGCACAGCACCACCGTCACCCGCCCCGACCTGTTCGACCGCTATTACCGGGAGCAGTTCGGCCTGCTGCTGAAGAACCACGGCGTGCCGCTGCAAGTCGGCGTCAGCACCGAGGCGATCCCCATCCACTTCGCCTTCCCGAACGGCATGTACGTGGAGGGCGGCCTGACGCCCGAGCGGCTGGCGCGCCTGCCCGACCTGTTCGAGCTGCCCGACCTCGCCCGCATGGACGACACCATCGTCAACGGCACCTACGAGGCGGGCATCGACGACGTCAAGCCGCTGGCGCTGTTCACCGCGCCGCGCGTCGACTTCTCGCTGCACCGGCTGCGCCACTACACGGCGACGGCGCCCGAGGATTTCCAGAACTTCGTGCTGTTCACCAACTACCAGTTCTACGTGGACGAGTTCATCCGGCTGGCGCACGAGATCATGACGCCGACCGACGACCCGCGGCTCGCCGAGTACCGCCGGCAGTACGACCGCTTCATCGAGCCGTGGGACATCGTCACCACCAACCGCAACCTGAACCCCAACGCCGACCCGGCCGAGCTGACCGCGCAGAACCGCCGCACCCGCGCGCCGCAGATGCCCGCCTACCACCTGACGCGTCCGGACGGCAACGGCATCACCCTGGTCAACATCGGCGTCGGCCCGTCCAACGCCAAGACCATCACCGACCACATCGCCGTGCTGCGGCCGCACGCCTGGATCATGCTGGGCCACTGCGCCGGCCTGCGCTCGACCCAGCGGCTCGGCGACTACGTGCTGGCGCACGGCTACGTGCGCGACGACCACGTGCTGGACGCCGACCTGCCCACCTGGGTTCCGGTTCCGGCGCTGGCCGAGGTGCAGCGGGCGCTGGAAGCGGCGGTGGAACGCATCACCGGCCTGTCCGGCTACGCGCTCAAGAGCGTCATGCGCACCGGCACGGTGGCGACCATCGACAACCGCAACTGGGAACTGCGCGACCACCGCGAGCCGCTGATGCGCTTCAGCCAGAGCCGCGCCATCGCGCTGGACATGGAATCCGCCACCATCGCTGCCAACGGCTTCCGCTTCCGGGTGCCGTACGGCACGCTGCTGTGCGTGTCGGACAAGCCGCTGCACGGCCAGCTGAAGCTGCCCGGCATGGCCGACCAGTTCTACCGCGAGCGGGTGGACCAGCACCTCAAGATCGGCCTGCTGGCCATGGAACTGCTGCGCGAGCACGGCATGGACACCCTCCATTCCCGCAAGCTGCGCAGCTTCGCCGAGGCGGCCTTCCAGTAGCCGGCCGGCACCTCACGACGGGCTGAGGCTCGACAGGAAGGCCAGAATGTCGTCGATCTCCCGGTCCGGACGCTGGGCGAACAGCAGCTCGATGTCGTCGTGCTTGCGCCGTCCCTTGCGGAAGTCGGAGATCTGCTGGAACAGGTACTCGCTGTACTGCCCGGCCAGCGGCGGCTTCTTGACGCGGCCCTCGCCCGCCTTGCCGTGGCAGGACGCGCACAGCTCGGCGTAGAGCGTGCGGCCCTTGTCGACATCGCCGTCCCAGCGCTCGATGTGCAGGATCTTCTTGGCCGCCATCAGGCGGTCGAGGCCGTCGGCCGGCGCGTCGGTGTCGTCCAGCTTGGTCTTCAGCTTGATTGTGGACAGAAAGCGGGTGATGTCGCGGATGTCGGAGTCCGGCATCTCGCGGTCGTTGGCGAACGGGATCATCGGGATGTTCTCGCGCTCGCGCGACTTGAACTTGCGCAGCTGGTCGGCAAGGTAGTCGGCGTTCAGACCCGCCAGCCGGGGGTAGGTGCCCTTGCCGCCGCCCTGGCCGAACTCGCCGTGGCACGGCGCGCAGGTGCGCATGACGTCCTTGGCGTTGAAGGCGTCGAACTCCTGCGGCGGCTCGACCGCGGCGACCTCGGTGGGGGCCTCGGCGGCCGGCGCATCCTTCGCCGGCAGCGCGGCCTTCTGCACCGCCGCGGCCTTCACCGCGTTGATGCCGGCCTCGGCGTTGTCCAGCGCCAGCTTGTAGTCCACCGAGACGTGGTGGAAGCGGGCGTTGGTGTGGTCGTCGTGGATGGCGAAGCCGATGGTGTAGGTCTTGCCCGGCTCGATGCT
>NZ_JBOZRT010000061.1:0-26305 GCF_050789165.1 Azospirillum sp. | reverse complement strand
GGTAGCGCAGGCCGCCGTGGATCAGCTTCGTCGAGGCCGACGAGGTCGCCGAGGCGAGATCCCCCTGTTCGCACAGGAAGACCGAGGCGCCCCGCCCCGCCGCGTCGCGCGCGATGCCGCAGCCGTTGATACCGCCGCCGATGATGGCAAGGTCGTGGACCTTCACCATCCCCTCCCCTTTGGTCGTTTGTTTCCGCCAACCGTTCGGATGGCGCATTGTTCGTGCAGCACACGACCATAAGCGCGCGCGGTTTCGCGCACAATACGAAAAAAGTGAACTCAATGTGAAAATGCGCTTACAGGCGCTCCCTCACCCAGCCCCGCTGGGGGAGGGTCGGGGTGGGGGCAGCGGCGCACACGAGAATCAACGCCCGCCACCGACGCCATAGCCCCCACCTTCCCCCGCCGGAGGCGAGGGAGGAATTGCAGAGGTCACACCCCGCCGTGCTGGCGCCGGAAGGCGGCCGGGGTCATGCCGGTGAGCTTCTTGAAGAAGCGGCTGAAATAAGCGGGGTCCTCGAACCCCAGCTCGTAGGCCAGCAGCGACACCGGCGCCGCGATATAGATGAGCCGCCGCCGCGCCTCCAGCAGCAGCCGATCCTGCACCACCTCGAAGGCCGAGCGGTCGCCGTGCAGCCGGCACAGCCGGTTGAGCTGCCGCTCCGTCACGCCCAGGGCGTCGGCGTAGCGCGGGATCGGCCAGTGCTCGGCGTAGTGCTCCTCGACCAGCGCGCGGAAGCGGGCGAACAGCGCGGCGCGGGCGCGCTCCGTCCGGGAGCTGGAACGCGGCACGCGCTGCCGCTCGATCATCAGCAGCACGGCGCCGACCAGCCATTCCGACATCAGCGCCTGCCCCGGCTGGCGCCAGCGCGCCTCCGCCATCAGGTGCCCGAACAGCGCGTCGATGCGGCCGGGGGCCTCCGGGTCGTGGGTCAGGTCGACGATGGCCGGTTCCAGGAACAACGCCTCGAACAGCGGCCGGCTCTGCACGCCGGAGCCCTGGAACAGCATCGCCTCCGCCACCGTCAGGACGTAGCCGTGGCTGTCGGGCCGGAACTGGAAGGCGTGCACGGACGCCGGCGGGATGATGATGGCGTGCGGCCCGGCGATCTCCGCGCTGCGGTCGTCGAGCTGCACGCGCGCCCCGCCGTCCAGCACAACCACGGTCTGGAACAGGCCGCGGTGGGTGTGCGGTCGGATCTCCCAATTGTACAGGCGGCTGCGGCTGCGGATGTCCTCGACGTGGACGAAGCCGGCGTCGGCGGCGCCCGGCGTCTCCTCGCCGTACAGCGCGAAGCGGGGAATCTCCGTGGCGCCCCTGGCCTCCACCGCAAACCCTCCGCAACACTGATTATGTCCGAAGAGTACAAGTCTTCCGCCCCATCGTCCATTCCGCCGCCGGGCGTGCGGAGTCATCCTGGGCAGGCTGGGGGTGCCGTCGCACGCCGCACCCACCCAAAAACAAACCAAAACAAATCCATGGGATGATGGAGGAAACGCGGATGTTCCGCTTCGACCCCTATTCGCCGGCGATCGACGCCGACCCGTTCCCGTTCTACCGGACCCTGCGCGACGAGCACCCGTGCTTCTGGAGCGAGGAAGCGAACATGTGGGTGCTGTCGCGTTACGACGACATCGTCACCGCGCTGAACGACTGGGAGACCTACTCCTCGGCCAAGGGCAACCTGATGGACGAGATGCCCAACCGCGCCGGCAACACGCTGGGCACCACCGACCCGCCGCGCCACGACCGCCTGCGCGGCATCGTCCAGTTCGCCTTTACCCGCAAGGCGGTTGAGGGGCTGGTCGAGCCGGTGCGCGCCTCGGCCAACCGGGCGCTGGACGCGGTGCAGGGGGAGAGGACGTTCGACTTCGTCAACGACTTCTCCAGCAAGGTCACGGTGGACGTGCTGTTCGGCCTGTTCAACCTGCCGCGCGAGAACGAGCGGATGGTGCGCGACAAGGCCGTGCTGATGGTGCAGTCCGACCCGCGCACCCGCCAGAAGGGGCCGGAGCACCTCGCCGCCTTCCAGTGGATGGGCGACTACGCCAGGAGCCTCGTCGATCTGCGCACGCGCGAGCCGGGCGACGACGTGATCACCGCGCTGATCCAGGCCGAGGTCAACGGCGAGAAGCTGGCCGAGCGTGAGGTCCAGATGACCGTCACCACGCTGATCATGGCCGGCATCGAGTCGCTGTCGGGCTTCCTGACCATGTTCGCCTACAACCTCGCCGGCCACGCCGACGCGCGCCGCCGGCTGGCCGCGAACCCGGCGCTGATCCCCGACGCGGTGGAGGAGTCGCTGCGCTTCAACACCTCGGCCCAGCGCTTCCGCCGCTGCCTGCAGAAGGACGTGACGCTGCACGGCCAGACCATGCGGGCGGGCGACTTCGTCTGCCTCGCCTACGGCTCCGGCAACCGCGACGAGCGGCGCTTCCCCGACGCCGACCGCTACGACATCGACCGCAAGCCGAAGGGCCACCTGGGCTTCGGCGGCGGCGTGCACGCCTGCCTGGGCACCGCCTTCGCGCGGCTGGCCTCGCGCGTCGCCTTCGAGGAGCTGCTGACGCGGGTGCCCGACTTCGAGCGGGTGCAGGAGCAGCTGCCCTGGATGCCCTCCACCACCTTCCGCAGCCCGACCCGCCTGGAGCTGGCGGCCGCCTGGGCGTGAGCGCTTTTCCACGGAGCGGAAACGCCCTTGACCCGGCCTCCGGCGCGCCGACCTTGCACAGTCAGGGCTGACGGCGCGAGGCCCGACGTCCCTTCACACGAGAACAGCATCATGGCGAAGATCACCTTCATCGAGCACTCCGGCGAGCGTCTGGTCGTCAACATCCCCGTCGGCTGGACGGTCATGCAGGGCGCCGTGCAGAACGGCGTCGAGGGCATCGAGGCGGAGTGCGGCGGCTCCTGCGCCTGCGCCACCTGCCACTGCTACGTGGACGAGGCGTTCCTCGACGCGCTCCCGCCGCCCAGCGAGACCGAGGAGGCGATGCTGGACTGCACCGCCGCCGAGCGGCTGCCCAACAGCCGGCTCTCCTGTCAGCTCAAGGTGACCGAGGAGTTCGACGGCCTCGTGCTGCGCCTGCCGGAGGTGCAGAGCTGATGGCGGCCGCGCCGGGGATGATCGTCGTCGGGGCGGGTCAGGGCGGCCTGCAGGTCGCCGAGTCCCTGCGCGCCGAGGGTTGGGACGGCCCGCTGACGCTGATCGGCGAGGAACCGCAGGCCCCCTACCACCGGCCGCCGCTGTCCAAGGCGATGCTGACCGGCGCCATGGACGAGGCGCAGATCGCCATCCGCGGCCATGAATTCTTCGAGAAGCACGGCATCGACCTGCTGACCGGCGTGCGGGTGACCGGAATCGACCGGACGGCGCGGCAGGTCGCGTTGAGCGACGGGCGCACCCTGCCCTACCGCGGCCTGGCGCTGTCCACCGGCGCGCGGGGACGGCCGCTGCCGGTGCCGGGAGCCGACCTGGAGGGCGTGCTGGGCCTGCGCACGCTGGCCGATGCGCGACGCCTGCGGGCGGCGCTGGAAGGGGCCGCGCGCGTCGTGGTGATCGGCGGCGGCTTCATCGGGCTGGAGGTCGCGGCGGTGGCGCGCACGCTGGGCCGCGACGTCACCGTGCTGGAGGCGGCGGACCGCCTGCTGGCGCGCTCGGCCACGCCGTTCCTGGCGGACTTCTTCGCCGAATTGCACCGCGCCCACGGCGTCGCCGTGGATCTCGGAGCCAAGGTGGTGGAGCTGGAGGGGCGGGACGGCCGCGTCGCCGCGGTGCGCACCGCCGACGGCGGCCGTCACCCGGCCGACGTGGTGGTGGTCGGCATCGGCATCATTCCGAACGCCGAGCTGGCCGCAGCGGCCGGCATCGCGTGCGACGGCGGCGTGGTGGTGGACGACTGCGGGCGCACCGACGATCCGGCCATCGTCGCGGTCGGCGACTGCACGGTGCGGCGCGGGGCGCGGGGCGTGCTGCGCCTGGAATCCGTGCAGAACGCCGTCGAGATGGGGAAGTCCGCGGCGGCGGCGCTGCTGGGGCGCGAGCGGCCCTTCACGGCGGCGCCGTGGTTCTGGTCGGACCAGTACGACGTGAAGCTGCAGATCGCCGGGCTCTCGGCCGGCTACGACCAGGTCGTCGTGCGCGGCGAAGCGACGGAGCGGCGCTTCTCCGCCTTCTATTTCCGCGACGGCGCGCTGCTGGCCATCGACTCCCTCAACCGGCCGCAGGACCACATGCTGGGCCGCAAGCTCCTCGACAGGGGGGCGCCGCTGACGCCCGAGCAGGCGGCGGACCCGGCGTTCCCGCTGGCGTCGCTGGCCCGCTGAGACCCGCCGGGCCATCCCTGTGGATTGCCCCGCTGGAGCTTCATAGAACCATCGTTTCCCTTGCCGTCCGTGCACGGCGAACGACAGTCTTTCTCCACCTGACACGGCGGAACAAGCGAGCGTGCCCGCCCCTGTCCCGCGACGGACAGAGAACGCACCCGGCTGTCCCAAGCAACGTTCGAACGAACACCGTCAGGACGGATCAAAAAGGGGGAGGAAGACCATGAAAGCCGCGTTGAAGGCCGCCGTCTCCGTGGCGGCCCTGTGTTTCGCCGCACCCGCCTGGGCGCAGGACCTGCCGAACCCGCCCGGCAACCTGGAGAAGCTCGGCAACTTCCGCACCACCGGCGAGATGACGGACATCCCGACCATCCCGCAGACCGGGCCGAAGGCCGAGGCCATCAAGAAGACGCTGACGCAGATCAAGCTGCCGCCGGGCTTCAAGATCTCGCTGTACGCCATCGTCCCCGACGCCCGCCACATGGCGGTCGGGCCGCAGGGCGTGGCGCTCTTCGTCGGCACCCGCAAGACCAAGGTCTACGCCGTCACCGACCGCGACAAGGACCGCGTCGCCGACGAGGTGAAGCAGTTCGCGCCGTCGATCGGCTTCTCGGTGCCGAACGGCGTCTGCTTCTCGAAGGACGGCTTCCTGTTCATCGCCGAGCAGAACCGCGTGCTGACCTTCCCCGCCGCCGAGTTCTTCTACGAGGGCGCCGACGTCGCCGCCTTCCAGGTGGTCAAGGGCGGCGAGCTGATCCCGAAGGAGGAGGAGAGCTACAACCACACCGCCCGCGTCTGCCGCGTCGGCCCGGACGACAAGCTCTACATAACCCTCGGACAGCCCTTCAACGTCTTCGCGCCGGAGAAGATGGACCACTACAAGGAGGCCGGCATCGGCGGCATCATCCGCATGGACCGCGACGGCAAGAACCGCGAGGTCTTCGCCTGGGGCATCCGCAACTCGGTCGGCATGGACTTCAACCCGAAGGACAAGTCGCTGTGGTTCACCGACAACCAGGTGGACGGCATGGGCGACGACATCCCGCCGGGCGAGCTGAACCGGGCGGACAAGCCGGGGCTGAACTTCGGCTTCCCCTACTACGGCGGCGGCAAGGTCCGCACGACCGAGTACAAGGACCAGCAGGCGCCGACCAACGTCGTCTTCCCGCAGGTGGAGATGGAGGCGCACGCCGCCGACCTGGGCATGACCTTCTACAACGGCACGCAGTTCCCGGCGAAGTACCGGGGCGGCATCTTCTCCGCCCAGCACGGGTCGTGGAACCGCACCACGCCGGTCGGTGCCCGCATCATGTTCACCAGCCTGAAGCCGGACGGCACCGCCGACAAGACCGAGGTCTTCGCCGACGGGTGGAAGACCAAGGACGGCGAGTACCTGGGGCGGCCGGTGGACGTCGCCGTGCTGATCGACGGTTCGCTGCTGGTGTCCGACGATCTGGCGGGCGCCATCTACCGGATCTCCTACCAGCGATGAGGGTCCGTCCTCCCTCGCGGCCGGCCGTCCGTCTCGCGACGGCCGGCCTGCTGCTGGCGCTGTGGCCTGCGTTCGCGCAGGCCGGCGACCCGCAGGCGGGCCGGCGCAAGGCCGGCCAGTGCCAGACCTGCCACGGCCTGGACGGCGTGGCGAAGATCCCGCAGGCGCCGAACCTCGCCGGCCAGCAGGAGCTTTACCTGAAGAAGGCGCTGACCGACTACAAGACCGGGGCGCGGCGCAACGAGATGATGTCGCTCGTGGCGCCGGCGCTCAGCGAGCAGGACATCGACGACCTCGCGGCCTACTACGCCGCCATCCCGGTGGAGGTGAAGGCGCCGCCCTGAGCAGCCCTTCCCTCAGGGCGTCCACTGCGTGTGCACCATGCCGGGCCGGTCGGTGCGCTCGTAGCCGTGCGCGCCGAAATAGTCGCGCTGCGCCTGGATCATGTTCGCCCACAGCCGGGGGCTCCGGTAGCCGTCCCAATAGGCCAGCGCCGACGCCATCGCCGGCACCGGCTGCCCGGACGCCACCGCCGCGCCGACCGCGCGCCGCCAGCCGGCCTCGCCGCGCGCCAGCAGCGCGCCGATGTCCGGGTCGAACATCAGGTTGGGCAGGTCCGGCGCGCGGGTCAGCGCATCGAGGATGCGGTCGACCAGCCGGGCGCGGATGATGCACCCGCCCCGCCACACCGAGGCCACCGCCGCCAGATCGACGTCCCAGCCGAACCGCGCGCTGCCCGCGGCGATCACCGCGAAGCCCTGGGCGTAGACGGCGATCCGCCCGCACAGCAGCGCGTCGCCCACCGCCGCCGCGAGGTCGCCGGGCACCGCGGCGGCCGGGGGCGGCGGGAAGGCGTCGGCGGCGCGCAGCCGCTCGGCCTTCAGCGCCGACAGGCAGCGGGCGTGCACCGCCTCGGCGATGGTTGGGGCGGGCATGCCCAGTTCCATGGCGGCGGTGGTCGCCCAGTGGCCGGTGCCCTTCTGCCCGGCGGCGTCCTGGATGACCTCCAGGATCGGCCCGCCGGTCTCCGGGTCGGAGGTGCGCAGGATGTCGGTGGTGATCTCCATCAGGTAGGAGGCCAGCTCGCCGCGGTTCCACTCCGCGAAGGTCTCCGCCAGCCGCTCGTAGGACAGGCCGCCGAGATGGCGCAGCAGATGATAGCCCTCGGCGATCAGCTGCATGTCGGCGTATTCGATGCCGTTGTGGATCATCTTCACGAAGTGGCCGGCGCCGTCCGGCCCGACCCGCGCGAAGCACGGCGCACCGTCGCCGGCGCGCGCGGCGATGGCCTGCAGCAGCGGCGTTGCGCGCCCGATCCCTTCCGGCGTTCCGCCGGCCATCAGGGCCGGGCCGTGCCGCGCCCCCTCCTCGCCGCCCGACACGCCGAGGCCGACGAAGTGCACCCCCGTCTCGGCCGCCAGCGCGGCGCGGCGGCGGGTGTCGGCGTAGTGCGAGTTGCCGCCGTCGATCAGCACGTCCCCGGCCCGCAGGTCCGGCAGCAGCGAGCCCAGCAGCGCGTCCACCGCCGCCCCGGCCGGCACCATCAGCAGCACGAGGCGCGGCGCCTTCAGC
The DNA here is from genome assembly GCF_050789165.1 of Azospirillum sp. Taxonomy (NCBI): domain Bacteria; kingdom Pseudomonadati; phylum Pseudomonadota; class Alphaproteobacteria; order Rhodospirillales; family Azospirillaceae; genus Azospirillum; species Azospirillum sp. The sequence continues at coordinate 18,914 of NZ_JBOZRT010000061.1, read as the reverse complement.
GCGGCCAGCAGTTCCGGCACCCCGGCGCAGACGACGCCGGCAGGCATGGTCGCCAGGAAGGCGGCCCGGCGCCCCTCGTCGAGATCGTACCCGGCGACCGTCGCCCCATGATCGGCGAGATTGGCGGCGAGGTTGCGCCCCATGACGCCCAACCCGATGACACCGATGTCGGCCACGCTGTTCTGGGCCATTGCTTTTCGTCTCCGTCGTTTCCTGGCCACCGCCGCGAAGGCTCTCTCGGCCGTCATCCCCGCGAAGGCGGGGATCCAGGGAGAGCCCCGACAGGGGCGACATGACTCATATGGCTCGCCGACGCGAGCGCTGGATCCCCGCTTTCGCGGGGATGACGAACAGAAAGGTCAAACCGCGACCGCCGCGGCGAGTTGCGCGGCGATCGCCTCCGGCGCCGGGCCGATGTCGCAGGCCAGCGCCCGCTCGTCGGCGCCGGGCGGTTCCAGGTCGGCGAGCTGGCTGTCCAGCAGGCTCACCGGCATGTAGTGCCCGGTGCGGTGCGCCATGCGCTCGAGGATCGTCGCCCGGTCGCCGGTCAGGTGGACGAACAGGACGTTCGGCGCCTGCGCGCGCAGCCGGTCGCGGTAGCGGCGCTTGAGCGCCGAGCACGACACCACCACCGGCTGGCCCTCGGTCCGCGCCAGCGCCAGCCGGGCCGCGATGGTGTCGAGCCAGCCCCAGCGGTCCTCGTCGGCCAAGGGGATCCCGGCGGCCATCTTCGCGACGTTCTCCGGCGGGTGGAAGGCGTCGCCCTCCAGGAACGGCCAGCCGAGGAGGTCCGCCAGATGCCGCCCGACCGAGGTCTTGCCGCAGCCACTCACCCCCATCACGACGATGGCGTCCACCGGGCCCATGCGTCAGTCCACCGTCAGCGCGATGCTGCCCATGGTACCGTAGCGCGCCACCGAGCGGCTGCCCGGCTGCACGAACACCGAACCGATGGGCGAGCCGGTGGTCACCACCTCGCCGGCGTGCAGGCCGCCGAAGCTGCGGGCACCCTCGTTCGCCATCCACACCAGCAGGCGCACCGCGTCGCCGCCGCTGTTGCCGCCGACCACCTCGATCTTCGTCTCGCCGTCCACGTCCAGCGCGATGCGCTCGGCGAGCGGGTCCAGTGCGCGCCAGTCGGCGATGGCTGGGCCAACGACCAGCGCGCCGTGGTTGGTCTGGTCGGCCATGTGGCTCAGGCGGTCCTGCGAGCCGTAGCCGGCGAAGCGGGTGTCGACGATCTCGAACGCCGGGTGGACGGAGGCAACGGCGTCCAGCACCTCCTCACGCGTGTAGGGGGTGTCGCGCAGCGGCAGGTCGCGAGCCATGCGGTAGGCGATCTCCGCCTCCACGCCGATGACCTGGAACATGGAGGCCGGCAGGCGCTCCACGCCCTCGAACACAGAGGCGGCGTTCAGCGGCGCGCGGAACGGCTCGGCCTCCGGCGACGTCGCGCCGACCTTCCAGGCGACGACGGGGCCGAGGCGGCGGGCGACCGCGTCCTGGATCGCGTAGGCGCCGGCCATGTCGGTCGGCGCGTCCGGCAGCGCGGTGAGCCAGCGGCGGGTGGCGCGGGCCTCCAGCAGCGCGTCGACGGCAGCGTTCATGTCTCGGTCCTTTGGCTCGTGTGTCGTTGCAGAAGGCCGCCGCAGGATTCGCGGACGACCAGTCGGGAGGGAAGGATGATGCGCTCCATGGCGCCCTGCGGGTCGGCGAGGCGGCGCAGCAGCAGACGCGCCGCCTCCTGCCCGATCTGCCGGGCGGAGGTGGCGACGGTGGTCAGCGCCGGGCGGCTCAGGGCCGCCTCCGGCACGTCGTCGAAGCCGGTGACGGCCATGTCGCGCCCGGCGCGCAGGCCGCGCGCCTCCAGGCCGAGCATGACGCCGAAGGCCACCACGTCATTGAAGCACAGCGCCGCGGTCGGCCGGTCCGGCCGATCGAGCAGCGCGCCGATGGCCTCCGCCCCGGCGCGGCGGCTGAGCGGGCAGCGCACCACAAGGTCGGCCGGCAGCCCGTGCCGCTTCATCGCCGCGGCGAAGCCGGTGCGTCGCGCCGCGGTGGCGGAATGCGCGAGGTTGCCTCCGACGAAGGCGATGCGGGTGTGGCCGAGGCGGATCAGGTGCTCGGTCACGATTTCCAGGCCGAACTGGTAGTCGACGCCGGCGTAGTCGCCGTCGTTGGCCGCCAGGAAGCGCAGCGCCTGCACGCAGGGCAGCCGCCAGCGGCGCAGGCGCTCCAGCAGGTCGGGCTTGCTGCCGGCGGCCGGGCAGAGGATCACGCCGTCCACGTTGTGCTCGCGCATGCGCTGCAGGAAGCGGTCCTGCCGCTCCAGCGATTCCGCGGTGTTGCCGAGGAAGGCGACGACGCCCTGCTCATCCAGCACCTCGTCGATGCCGGCGATCAGCTCGCCGTAGAAGGGGTTGTTGATCTCCGTCACCAGCAGCCCGACCACGTCGGTGCGCGCGGCGCGCAGCGTGGCAGCACCCCGGTTGTAGATGTAGCCCAGCGCCTCGATGGAGGCCTGGACGCGGTCGCGCGTCTCCTGCGCCACCAGCGGGCTGCCGCGCAGGACGAGCGACACCGTGGACCGCGACACCCCGGCGTGCCGGGCGACCTCGGTCAGGGTGATGCGGCCATCGTCTTGGCCCTTGTGCTCGTCCTGGACGGCCATGCCTCACACCACGGGGGTCGGTAAGGGCTGCCCGGCGAAGAAGGCGCCGAGATTCGCCAGCACGAGGTCGGCCATGGCGGTGCGCGTCTCCACCGTGGCGCTCGCCACGTGCGGCTGGAGGACGACATTGTCCAGCGACCACAGCGCCTGCGGCACGTTCGGCTCGTCGGCGAAGACGTCCAGCCCGGCGGCGCCCAGCCGGCCCTCGACCAGGGCGGCGACCAGCTCCGCCTCATCGACGATGCTGCCGCGCGCGACGTTGACCAGGATGCCGTCCGGCCCCAGCGCGTCGAGCACGGCGCGGCCAACGATGTTGCGGTTCTCCGGCCCGGCCGAGGCGGCGACCACCAGGATGTCGCTCTCGCGCGCCAGCTCCTCCAGGGAATCCAGGCAGCGGTACGGCACGTCGGCGCAGACCGAGCGGTTGGTGTAGGCGATGCTCATGCCGAAGCCCGCGGCGCGTTCGGCGATGGCGCGGCCGATGCGGCCCAGGCCGAAGATGCCCAGGCGCTTGCCGGTCACCTTGCGGGCCAGCGGCATCTTGGCCTGCGGCCATTGGCCGGCGCGCACGAAGCGGTCGCCGACGATCAGCCGGCGCGACACCGCGATGATCAGCCCGAGCGCCAGGTCGGCCACGTCCTCGGTCAGCACGCCCGGCGTGTTGGTGACGCGGATGCCGCGGCCGGCGGCGTAGTTGAGGTCCACCGCGTCGGTGCCGACGCCGTTGATGGTGACGACGCCGAGGTTCGGACAGGCGTCCATGACGGCGTTGCTCACCCCGGTGGCGCCGCCGGTGACGACGGCGCGCACCCGTGGGCCCACCTCGGCCAGCAGCGCCCCCCGGTCAGGCGCGGCGGCGAGGCGATGGACGGTGTACGCCGCGTCCAGCGCCGCCTCGACGCTCGCCATCATGGGTTCGACCAGGATGATCTCGGGCTTCATGACTGTGTGGTCCTTGCTGCTGGCTTCGACTTCCCGGAACCGTCATCCCCGCGAAGGCGGGGATGACGGCCAAAAAGGCGGATGGAGCGACACCCCACCCTCCCCTAGTGCGAGAGGATCTGGCTGAGGAACAGCCTGGTGCGCTCCGACCGGGGGTTGGAGAAGAACTCCTCCGGCGTGTTCTGTTCGACGATCTCGCCGCGGTCCATGAAGATGACGCGGTCGGCGACCGACTTGGCGAAGCCCATCTCGTGCGTCACGCACAGCATGGTCATGCCGTCCTGGGCGAGGCTGATCATGGTGTCCAGCACCTCCTTGACCATCTCGGGATCCAGCGCCGAGGTCGGCTCGTCGAACAGCATGATCTTCGGGTTCATGCACAGCGCCCGCGCGATGGCGACGCGCTGCTGCTGGCCGCCGGACAGCTGGCCGGGAAACTTGTCGGCCTGCTCCGGAATACGAACGCGCTGCAGGTACTTCATGGCGACGGCCTTCGCCTCGTCCTTCGCCACGCCGCGCACCTTCAAGGGCGCCAGCATGCAGTTCTGCAGCACCGTCAGGTGCGGGAACAGGTTGAACTGCTGGAACACCATGCCGACCTCGCGGCGCACGGCGTCGAGGTGGCGGGCGCCCGCCCCCAGCTCGATGCCGTTCACCACGATGCGGCCCTTCTGGTGCTGCTCCAGCTGGTTGATGCAGCGGATCAGCGTCGACTTGCCCGAGCCGGAGGGGCCGCAGACCACGATGCGCTCACCCTTGCGCACCTCCAGGTTCACGTCCTTCAGCGCCTGGAAGTCGCCGAACCACTTCTGCACGCCCTCCATGCGGATGATGATCTCATCGCTCATGGATCTCGGCACGGGGGCTTCCGTGCGGTCGTCGTTCAGCGTCATGGTCTGGTCCTCCGGGCTCGGGCAACGTCGCGCGTCAGTTCTTCAGAACCGCCGGCAGATCGGTGCCCAGCCACTTCTGGTGGATGGCGTTCAGCTCGCCGTTGGCCTTCACCGTGTCGACGAAGCCGTTGACCCAGGCGGCGAGGTTGTCCTGGCCGAGGCGCATGGCGATGCCCTGCACCTGGCTGCGCAGCACGAACTTCATCTCGTAGTTGTTCTGCGGCGCCATCTTCTTGATCTGCTGGGCGACGACGTTGCTGATGCCCAGCGCGTCGACCTGGCCCGACAGCATGGCCTGCACGGCGCTGGCGTCGTCGTCGAAGCGCATGATGCGCGCCTCCTTCGGCGCCACGGCGGTGACGCCCTGGTCCTGGGTGCTGGCGCGGGCGACGCCGATGCGCTTGCCGGCGAGGTCGCCGGCCTCCTTGATCGCGGTCTTCTGCGTGGCGAGCACGCCGATCTCGATGGCGGCGTAGGGCTTGGAGAACAGCACCTGCTTGGCGCGCTCCTCGGTGATGCCCAGCGAGGCGACCAGCAGGTCGACCTTGTTGGTCAGCAGGTAGGGGATGCGGTTCGGGCCGGTGACCGGCACGATCTCCACCGGCACGCCCATGTGCTTGGCCAACAGCTTGGCGACGTCGGCGTCGTAGCCGTCCGGCTTGCCGTCGGCGGTGGTGATGCCGAACGGCGGGAAGTCCACCAGCATGCCGATGGTCACCTTGCCCTTGGCCTTGATCTCATCGACGGTCTGGGCGCTCGCCGGCATGGACAGGCCGATCGCCGCGGCGACGAACGCGCCGGCGACCGCGAGGCGGCGGGAAATCGAGACGGACATGGTGGGCTCCCTCTGTTTGCAATTGCTTATGGTTGGTGAAAAGGGGTCAGCGGCCCGGCGCGGCGTAGCGCGCCTCCAGCCGGGCGGCCAGCAGCGACAGCGGCCAGCACAGGACGAAGTACAGGGCCGCCACGATGCTGAACACCAGGAAGGGCTGGAACGTGGCGTTGTTGACGATCTGGCCGGCGCGGGTCAGCTCGGTGAAGCCGATGATGGCGGCCAGCGACGTGCCCTTGATGAGCTGCACGAGGTAGCCGACGGTGGGCGGCAGCGCCACCTTCACCGCCTGCGGCAGGATGACGTAGCGCATCAGCCCCGGGTAGCGCAGGCCGAGCGCCGAGGCCGCCTCCCATTGCCCCCGCGGCACGGCCTGGATGCAGCCCCGCCAGATCTCGCCCAGGAAGGCGCTGGCGTTCAGCGTCAGGCCCAGCGCCGCGGCGGCCCACGGGTTCATGTCGATGCCCAGCACCGTGGCGCCGAAGAACACCAGGAACAGCTGCATCAGCAGCGGCGTGCCCTGGAACACCTGGATGTAGCCGGTGGCGGCCAGCCGGATCGGCTTGATCGGCGAGGTGCGCCCGAGGGCGATGAGCAGCCCCGCGACGGCGCCGCCCAGGAAGGCGATGGCCGACAGCGCCAGCGTCCACTGCACGGCGCTCAGCAGGAAGTAGAACTCGTTAATGCTGAAGGAGCGGATCATGGTGGGCCTCCCCTCAGCGGCGTTCGAGGTCGTAGGTGAAGACGAGGCGATGGATCGCCGCGAACAGGCCCGAGAACATCAGCGCCATGACGAGGTACATGGCGGTGACGACGATGTAGATCTCGAAGCTGCGGAACGTCTGCGACTGGATGTTGTTGGCCACGGAGGTCAGCTCGTCCGCCGAGATGGCCGACACCACGCTGGAGCTGAGCATCAGCAGGATGAACTGGCTGGTCAGCGCGGGATAGACGGTGCGCAGCGCCGGCTTGAGGACGACGTAGCGGAAGACCTGGAGCGGCTTGAGGCCCAGCGCCAGGCCCGCCTCGACCTGTCCTTTTTGGATCGATTCGATGCCGGCGCGGATGATCTCGGTGGCGTAGGCGCCGACGTTGACGACCATGGCGATCAGCGCCGCCATGTCCGGCGACAGCATGACGCCCATGCTGGGCAGCCCGAAGAAGATCAGGAAGATCTGCACCAGGAAGGGCGTGTTGCGGACCACCTCGATGTAGGCGTTGATCAGCCAGCGCACCGGCTTCGGCCCGGAGGTCTTGCCCAGCGCGCACAGGATGGCGACGATCAGGCCCAGCACCATGGCGCCCAGCGACAGCTGGATGGTCAGCCACGCGCCGGTGAGCAGGTAGTCCCACGACGCGAAGACCGCGTCGAACTGGAATTGGTAGTTCACGGACGTCCCTCCTCCGTCGGGGCCTTCTGCGGGCCGCCGGATGCCTTGCCGTGCAGGCTTTCAGACAGGGTAATTGGATCGATCCAAAAAGGCAAGAAGGGAGGTGCTTGGCGGGCAGAGTGGTTGTCCCACGAGGAACGCCAAAGCCCCTCTCCCTCGACGGGAGAGGGGTTGGGGAGAGGGTGGCGCGGCGGCGGCCGCCAAGTTTCTTCCCCCTCTCCCCAAACCCCTCCCCCGCGAGGGGGGAGGGGCTTTACACCCTTACTTCCGCACCTTGGCGATCTCCGCCTGCAGGTCCTTCAGCTGGTCGGCACCGCCCTCGGCGGCGTACTTGTCGAAGGCCGGCTTGACCAGCTCGCGCATGCGGTTCAGCTCGGCGTCGGACAGCTCGTTGATCTGCATGCCCTTCTCCTTCAGGAAGCCGACCGACTGCACCGACAGCTCGCGGCTGTCCTTGCGCTCGAAGTCGCGCGACGCCACGGCGGCCTCGCGGATGATGCGGCGCTCGTCGTTGGACAGGCCGTCGAACCAGCGCTTGGAGGCCAGCACGATCCACGGGCTGTAGACGTGCTTGGAGATGGTCAGGTACTTCTGCACCTCGTAGAACTTGGACGACTGGATGGTGGTGACCGGGTTCTCCTGGCCGTCCACCGTGCCGGTCTCCAGCGCCGTGAACAGCTCGGCGAAGGCCAGCGGCACCGCGTTGGCGCCGAAGCGGTTGAACATGTCGATGTAGACCGGGTTCTGCATCACGCGCAGCTTGATGCCGCTCAGGTCCTCGGCCTTGGTCACCGGACGCTTGGAGTTGGTCAGGTTGCGGAAGCCGTTCTCCCAGTAGACCAGGCCGACCAGCCCCTTCTCCTCCAGCTTCGCCATCAGCTTCTGGCCGAACGGGCCGTCGAGCACGGCGTCGGCCTCCTGCTCGTTGTTGAACAGGAACGGCAGGTCGTAGACGGCGAAGTCCTTGACGATGCCGACCAGCGTGGCGGTCGACCCGACCATCATCTCCTGCGCGCCGCCGATCAGCGTGTTCTGCATCTGGATGTCGTTGCCCAGGCTGGCGTCGCCGAAGCCCTTGACCTTGAGCTTGCCGCCGGAGCGCTTCGCCAGCTCCTCGACGAAGAACTTGACCGCGCGGCCCTGGTTGGAGCTTTCCGACAGGCCGTAGCCGAAGCGGATCAGGCGGGGCTTGACGTCCTGCGCCTGCACGGCGGGGACCACCGCCGCGGCGGTCAGGCCGGCGGCAAGGAGGAGGGTGCGCAACAGCTTCATGGGGCAGACTCCCTGGATTCGGGTTCTTGTGGTCAGTGGAAGAACTTGGCCGGCACGGTGATGATCTCCGGCACGGCGATGAACAGGCTGACCAGCACGATGTAGGTCAGCAGGAACGGCCAGATGCCGCGCGTGGCGCTCTCCAGCGAGATGCGGGCGACGCCGCACACCACGTTCAGCACGGTGCAGACCGGCGGGTGGATCAGGCCCAGCGTGCCGATCAGCACGAACATCACGCCGAAGTAGGTCGGGTCGATGCCGGCCGAGATGGCGAGCGGGGTCAGCACCGGACCCAGCACCAGAATGGTCGGCGTCAGGTCCATCACCGTGCCGACCGCCAGCAGCAGCAGCGCGATGGCCGCCATCAGCAGCTTCGGGTGGGCGAGCAGCGGGTGCAGCAGCTCGGTCATCTGCTGCGGCAGGTCGGCCAGCGTCACCATGTAGGACGACACCAGCGCCGCGGCACACAGGAACATCACGGTGGCCGTGGTGCGCGCCGCCTTGACCAGCAGCGGCACGAGGTCGGCGATCGTCACCTGCCGGTAGACGTACAGCGCGATGACCAGCGAGTAGACGGCGGCGACCACCGCGGCCTCGGTCGGGGTGAACAGGCCGCCGCGCAGGCCGCCCAGGATGATGACCGGCAGCAGCAGCGCCCACACGCCGTCGATCAGCGCCCGCACCCGCTCGCGCCCGCTGGCGCGCGGCTGCAGGGTGACGGTCATGTCGCGCACCACGAACATCCAGGCCAGCACCAGCCCGACGCCCATGAACAGGCCCGGCACGATGCCGGCCATGAACAGGTTGCTGATCGAGGTGTTGGTGGTGACGCCGAAGATGATGAAGGGCATGGAGGGCGGGATGATCGGCGCGATGATGCCGCCCGACGCGATCAGACCGGCCGAGCGCGGCACCGGATAGCCGTGGTCGCGCATCATCGGGATCAGCAGCGTCGCCAGCGCCGCGGTGTCGGCGATGGCCGAGCCGGACAGGCTGGCCAGCAGCACCGAGGCGCCGATGGTGACGTAGCCCAGGCCGCCGCGGATGTGGCCGACCAGGCTGACCGCCAGGTTGATGATCCGCTGCGAGATGCCGCCGGCGTTCATCAGCTCGCCGGCCAGGATGAAGAACGGCACCGCCATCAGCGGGTAGTTGTCGGCGCCGCTCAGCATGTTCTGGGCGACCAGCTGGGCGTCGAAGAAGTCCAGGTGGTACATCAGCGCCACGCCCGTGAGCATCAGCGCGAAGGCGATGGGCATGCCGAGCAGCATCAGGCCGAACAGCGAGCCCAGGAATACGGTGAGAGTCATGGCGGCGGGCCCTTCCTCAGTGTTCGGTCACGGCGGCGTTGGCCGGCACGTCGCCGGGCACGCGGGCGCCGGGCTCACCGGCCAGGATCTTCCAGAGGTTCGCCAGCACCATGCAGCCCATCGCCAGCGCCGGGAAGAAGCCGGCCGCCGCGTAGAACGCCATCGGGAATCGCAGCACGGTGGAGAAGGTCTCCATCCCGATCAGCAGCTGCACCCAGCTGCCCTCGACGAACAGCCACAGCGCGTAGAGCATCAGCAGGTGGCTGACGACGGCGCAGGCCCGGCGCACCTTGGGCGGCAGGCGGACCTGCACGAAATCCAGCCCCAGGTGCTGCTGGTGGCGCAGCGCCAGCGTGGCGCCGAGGAACACCAGCCAGACGAACATCAGGCGCGCCAGCTCCTCGGCGGCGACGATGCCGCTGTGGAAGACGTAGCGCAGGACCACGTTGCCGAAGACCAGCGCCACCATGGTGGCGAGCATCAGCGCCATGATCCATTCGGTGACGGTCTCCAGGGCATCCACGAATCGTTTCATGCGGGGTCCTCCGCGGGGGTGTTGGCGATCGAGGGCGGCAGGCCCGGCAGGCGGGCGAGGAAGTCTGTCACGATGGCGTCCGGCGGGTGGGCGATGTCGGCGGTCCAGGCCGCCTCGTCGGGGCCGGGCGTCTCCAGCGCGGCGAACTGGCTGTCGATCAGGCTGGTCGGCATGAAGTGCGCCGAGCGCGCCGTCATGCGCTCGGTGATCAGCGCCCTGTCGCCGTGCAGGTGCAGGAAGGCGACGCGCCGGCTGCCGCCGCGCAGCTGGTCGCGGTACTTGCGCTTCAGCGCCGAGCAGGACAGCACCAGCGCCTCGCCGCGCCGGTCGGCCTCCGCGATGAAGCCGGCCAGCGTGGCGAGCCAGCCGAAGCGGTCCTCGTCGGCCAGCGGCGTGCCGGCCGACATCTTGGCGATGTTGGCGGGCGGGTGGTGCTCGTCGCCCTCGACGAAGCGGCAGCCCAGCCGCCCGGCCAGCCGGCGGCCGACCTCGGACTTGCCGCAGCCGCACACGCCCATGACGACGACGATCGGATTGGTGCTCATGCGTTCGATCCATGGCGCAGGGCGGCGGCCCGGCCGGCGGCGAGGCGGACAGCCTCCCAGTCGCCGGCCTTCAGCGCCGCGGGCGGAGTCAGCCAGGAGCCGCCGACGCACACCACGTTGGGCAGGCGCAGATATTCCGCCGCCTTGTCCGGGCCGATGCCGCCGGTCGGGCAGAAGCGCAGGTGCGGCAGCGGCGAGGCCATGGCGCGCAACGCCGCGACGCCGCCCGCCGCCTCGGCCGGGAAGAACTTGAGGACGGCATGGCCGCGCTCGGCCGCCGCCATCGCCTCGCTGACCGTGGCGACGCCCGGCAGCAGCGGTACGGCGCAATCCGCCACGGCGTCCAGCAGGCGCGGCGTGGCGCCCGGGCTGACCGCGAAGGCGGCGCCGTCCTCCTCCGCCTCGCGCAGCTGCTCGGGCGTCAGGACGGTGCCGACGCCGACCACGGCTTCCGGCACCTCGGCGCGGATGCGGCGCACCGCCTCGCGCGCGGCGGGGGTGCGCAGCGTCACCTCCAGCACCGGCAGGCCGCCGGCCACCAGCGCGCGGGCCAGCGGCACCGCGACCGCCGCGTCGTCGAGAACCAGCACCGGGATCACCGGCGCGCGGCCGAGGATGGCCGCAAGGGATGCGGGTTGGGGGCGCATGGTCGACCTCTCAGGCACCGGCGGCGGTGCGGAAGATGGAGGCACCGCTCTCCGCACCGCCGACGGCGCCGCGGAAAACGGCAAACAGCTCACGGCCGCAGCCGATGGCATCCAGGGAAGACGATTCGGCGGGCGGCGCGGCGCGACGCGACCACGCGCCCGCGGCGACCAGCGCCTCCAGCGTGCCGGCCTCGGCGTCCAGGCGGACCACGTCGCCGTCGCGCAGGCGGGCCAGCGGGCCACCGGCCGCGGCCTCCGGCGTCACGTGCAGGGCGGCGGGCACCTTGCCGGACGCGCCGGACAGCCGGCCGTCGGTGACCAGCGCCACCCGGTGGCCGCGGTCCTGCAGCACGCCCAGCGGCGGGATCAGCTTGTGCAGCTCCGGCATGCCGTTGGCCTGCGGACCCTGGAAGCGGACGACGACGATGACGTCGCGGTCCAGCTCGCCGCGGGCGAAGGCCTGCTGCACCTCGTCCTGGTGGTCGAAGACGCGCACCGGCGCCTCGACGACGCGGTGCTCCGCCGCCACCGCGGACACCTTGACCACCGCGCGGCCGAGGGTGCCGGACAGCACGCGCAGGCCGCCGTCGCGGGCGAAGGGCTTCGCCGCGGGCGCGATCACCGTCGGGTCGGACGCCGCGTGCGGCGCGGCCCACGCCAGCGCCTCGCCGTCCAGCGCCGGCATGGTGCGGTAGGGCTCCAGGTCGCCCACGGCGGTGCGCGCGTCGGCGTGCAGCAGCCCGGCGTCGAGCAGCTCGCCGATCACGAAGGGCATGCCGCCGGCGGCGTGGAAGCGGTTCACGTCGGCCGGGCCGTTGGGGTAGACGCGGGCCAGCAGCGGCACCACCGCCGACAGCTCGGAAAAATCCTCCCAGGCCACCCGGATGCCGGCCGCCGCGGCGATGGCCGGGATGTGCAGCGTGTGGTTGGTCGAGCCGCCGGTCGCCAGCAGCCCGACGATGCCGTTGACCACCGCGCGCTCGTCCACCTGGACGCCGAGCGGCAGCGGGGCGCCGCGCTGCGCGGTCAGCTCGACCACCCGGCGCGCCGCCGCCGCGGTGAGCGCGTCGCGCAAGGGCGTGTCCGGCGGCACGAAGCTGGCGCCCGGCAGGTGCAGCCCCATCACCTCCATCAGCATCTGGTTGGTGTTGGCGGTGCCGTAGAAGGTGCAGGTGCCCGGCGCGTGGTAGGACGCGGCCTCGGCGTCGAGCAGCGCGTCGCGCCCCACCCTGCCCTCGGCGTGCAGCTGGCGCACCCGGCTCTTCTCGGGGTTCGACAGACCCGACGGCATCGGCCCGGCCGGCACGAACAGCGCCGGCAGATGGCCGAAGGACAGGGCGCCGATCAGCAGGCCCGGCACGATCTTGTCGCACACGCCCAGGCACAGCACGCCGTCGAAGGCGTCGTGCGACAGCGCCACCGCCGTCGCCATGGCGATCAGGTCGCGGCTGAACAGCGACAGCTCCATGCCGGCGCGGCCCTGGGTGACGCCGTCGCACATCGCCGGCACCCCGCCAGCCACCTGCGCCACCCCGCCGGCCGCGCGCACCGCTTGCCTGATGAGGTCCGGGTACGCCGCGTAGGGCTGATGCGCCGAGAGCATGTCGTTGTAGGCGGTGACGATGCCGATGGCCGGCGCCTCGCCGCCGCGCAGCTCCGCCTTGTCGGCCGCCGGGCAGGCGGCGAAGGCGTGCGCGAGGTTGGCGCAGCCCAGGCGATGCCGGCGCGGGCGCCCGGCCGCGGCCTCCAGCCGGCCCAGATAGGCCGAGCGGCTGTCGCGGCTGCGGTCGGCAATCCGCCGGGTGACCCGGTGGACGACGTCGTGGAGCGATGCGGGCATCGGGCGTTTCCGTGATCGGGCGGCCCGGCGGTCGAACGGAGCGGAGGTGGTGCGCGGCCGTCCCTTGCGGCGGCGCCGGTGCCAAGTCCCTTCGGGGCCTCCTCCATCCGGTCTTCTGCCGAGACCTGTTCTCGCGCCGAGGTATACGCCCGCGTTGCCGCTTTGTGAAGAAAATTTTTTTCATTTTGCAGCGCTATGGTGTACCGTTCCGGTCGCGTGGTGAAAATTGCCGCCGCGCAGCACGGGGCTTGCGCGCGCCCTCCGGATGGCCGGAGGATGGCGGGCGCCGCCGAGACCGACTGGACCCGACGCGATGCTCACGCCGCTCAACATCCTCGACCACATCCGCCAGCGCCGGGCGGAGCTGAAGCGCTCCGAAGGCCAGGTGGCGGACATGGTGCTGGTGGACCCGCAGAAGGTGCTGGGCCAGAGCGTCACCGCGCTGGCGCGGGCGGCGCAGGTCAGCGAGGCGACGGTGGTCCGCTTCTGCCGCAGCGTCGGCTGCGGCGGCTTCCCCGACTTCAAGCTGCGGCTGGCCGAGTGCCAGGCGCGCGGCGGCACCCCCTTCGTCAGCCAGGACGTGGAGCCGGACGACGATCTGCCGGCGGTGGCGCGAAAAATCTTTTCATCGGCGGCCGCGGCGCTGAACGACGCCGCCGGGCAGTTGGACGCCCACGCGGTGACGCGGGCGGTCGACCTGCTGGCCGGTGCGTCGAGCGTGCTGTGCACCGGCATGGGCGCCTCGGCCAGCGTGGCGGCGGATGCCGCGCACAAGCTGCTGCGGCTGGGCATGGCCGCGCAGTCCAGCGCCGACCCGATGCTGGTGGAGATGCTGGCGGTCAATTTGGGCAGCCAGCGCGGCGTGCTGCTGGCGGTGTCCAACACCGGCCGCACTCTGGCGATGATCACGCTGGTCGAGGCGGCGCGCGCCCAGGGCGTGCCGGTGGTCGCCATCACCGCGCCCGATTCGCCGCTGGCCGCGGCGGCCACGGTCGCCATCGGCACCGCCCCGGTGGAAGACGCCGAGGTCTACACGCCGATGGCCTCGCGCCTCATCCACCTGGCCATCGTCGATGTGCTGTCCACCGGCGTGGCGCTGCGCCTGGGCACCGCCGCGGGACGGCATCTGGCGCGGGTGAAGACGGTGCTGGCCGCCACCCGCACGGCACGGGATGCGCCCTCGGGCGGCAAGGTCCGCACGCGGCGTCAGGGGCGGTAGGGCGAATTTGGAGCCCCTCTCCCTTGACGGGAGAGGGGTTGGGGAGAGGGTGGCGCCGCTGGAAGCGGCCAAGTTTCTACCCCCTCTCCCCAACTCCTCCCCCGCAAGGGGGGGGAGGGGCTTTGAAGTCACAGCCGGTAAAGCTCCGGCCGGCGGTCGGCGAGGTGGGTGCCGGCGGCGCGCACGGCCGACAAGCGCTCCGGGTCGAGGTCGGCGATCAGCAGCGCCCCGTCCCGCCCGGCGCGCGCCACCACCGCGCCGTCCGGCCCGGCGACGGTGCTGAGCCCGCAATAGACGAGGTCACCCTCCCGGCCGCAGCGGTTGGCGTAGGCGACGTACAGGCCGTTCTCGAAGGCGCGGGCCGGGACGATGGTGGTGGCGACCACGTCGTACGGCTCCATCAGCGCGGTCGGCACCAGCACCGCGTCGGCCCCGGCCAGCGCGTGGCGGCGCACCAGCTCGGGGAACTCCACGTCGTAGCAGATCAGCACGCCGCAGCGCAGGCCGCCGACCTCCACAAGGGGAAAATCATCGCCCCCGGGCGCGAACAGGGCGCGGTCGAGCGCACCGTACAGGTGCGTCTTGCGCTGATTCAGCAAGGGCCGGCCATCGCGGCCGATCAGCCGCGCGGCGTTGTACACCGCGCCGTCCGCGCCCAGTTCCGGATAGCCGTACAGCAGGGCGATGCCGGCGGATGCGGCGATGGCCGTGGCGCGGGCGGCGGACGGGCCGTCCGGCGGCTCGGCGGCGGCGCGCACCGCCTCCGCGCCGATGTTGTAGCCGCTCAGCAGCATCTCCGGCCCGACCAGCAGCTCCGCCCCCTGCCCCGCCGCGTCACGCGCCGCAGTCGCCAGCCGGTCGAAGGCGAAGCCGTCCGTCTGCCACAGCGCGATCCGCACGGCTTCAGCCCGGCTTCTGGAGCGCGCCGACGGCGAGGCAGAGGATCTCGAACAGCATCTGCGCGCCGGCGTGGGCGGTGTTGCTGGTGGCGTCGTACTGCGGCGCCACCTCCACCACGTCGCCGCCGATGACGTCGAGCCCGGCGAGGCCGCGCAGGATCTGCAACGCCTCGCGCGTGGTCAGCCCGCCGACCTCCGGCGTGCCGGTGCCCGGCGCGAACACCGGGTCCAGGCAGTCGACGTCGAAGGAGACGTAGACCGGCCCGTCGCCGACCACCCGCCGCGCCTCCTCGATCACCGAGCGGATGCCGCGCTCCGGGATGTCCTCGGCGTGGATCACCGTCATGCCGGAGTCGTAGGAGAACTCCCACAGATACTCGGTGCTGCCGCGGATGCCGATCTGCACGGTGCGCTCGGGGTCGAGCACACCGTCCAGCACCGCCTGCCGGAACGGCCCGCCGTGGTGGAACTTCGCGCCCTCGTACGAGCCGCCGGTGTCGCAATGGGCGTCCAGATGGATCAGGCCGACCGGCCGCTCGCGGCCCAACGCCTTGAGGATCGAGTAGGTGATGGAGTGGTCGCCGCCCACCGACAGCGGCACCACGCCGGCGTCCATCACGCGGTTGTAGAAGGCCTGGATGTCATGGTGGCAGGCCTCCAGGCTGAAGCGGCTGGAGAGCGGCACGTCGCCGACGTCGGCGAGCTTGCAGCTGGCCGAGGGCACCATGCGCAGCGCGTGCTCGTACGGGCCGATCCGCTCCACCGCCCGCACCGCGCGCGGCCCGAGGCGGGCGCCGGCGCGGTTGGTGACGCCCAGGTCCATCGGCACGCCGATCAGCGCGATGTCCAGGCCGCCGAAGTCCGGGCTCTCCGGCGCGTCCGGCCGGTACGGCGCGTCGAGCAGCGTCGACACCCCGGCGAAGGGCTGCACGCGCCGCCCGCCGGCGGAGAACTGCAGCGCCGCGACGCGCTGGAACTCCGGGTCGTGGAAGTCGTCGCCGCCGCTGCCGCTGTACTTCGTACGCAAACGGTCGAGCTTGGTCGGATCGATCATCGGGAACTCTCTCTTTCTCGGAAATCAGTCGTTCCGGGCCCAGGCGCCGAGCAGGCGCGGCAGGTCGCCGAAGCGGGCGATCAGCCCGAACACAAGCCCGGTCAGCAGGACGAACAGGACGGTCACCGCCGCCATGGTCGGGGTGTAGCCGTAGCGCAGCGCGTTGAAGATCTTGATCGGCAGCGTCTCCAGCGTGAAGCCGACCACCATGTAGGCGACGATGTACTCGTTCAGCGACAGCACGAAGGCGAACGCGAAGCCGGAGATGACGTAGGGCCGCACCAGCGGCATCACCACGGTGCGCAGCACCGTGCGGTCGTCGGCGCCCATGGTCGAGGCCGCCTCGACGTAGCTGCGGTCCACCGCGGCGAAGCCCATGGACAGCGTGACCAGCGGCAGCGTGACGAAGAACACCGCGTGGCTGACCACCACCGTCCACGGCGCGCCGTACTGGTCGAAGGTCGTCCAGAAGCTGAGGAAGCCCAGCGCCGTGATGACCGGCGGCAGGATGAACGGCGTCATGCCCAGCATCTCGAAGGCGCGGGCCCACGGCGCCCGCCAGCGCCACAGGAACCACGCCAGCGGAAAGGCGATGGCCACCGCCAGCGCCGCCGACGAGGCCGCCACCACGAGGCTGGCGACCAGCGCGTCGCGCCAGCCGGCGTCGGTGAACACCTCGGCGTACCACGCCAGCGAGAAGCCCTTGGGCGGAAAGTCCAGCGAGCGCTTGGCGTTCACCGACACGCCCGCCACCACCAGGATCGGCGCCGACAGCAGCAGGGCGATCAGCCCGGCGACCAGGGCGTTGAGTCTGCGCGCCATCACGCCTCCTCCTTCCGCCGCCCGGCCATCAGGGCGAGCGCCACCAGGGCGAGGCTGACCAGCACCAGGAACACCGCCATCGCCGCGGCGAAGGGCATGTTGGACTGGTAGATCGCCTGATCGGTGATCAGCACCGACAGCGTCCAGTGCTGCGGCCGGCCCAGCAGCTGCGGCAGCAGGTAGGAGCCCAGCGCGAACACGAACGCCATGATGAGCGTCGCCACGATGGTGCTGCGCAGCGCCGGCACCACCACGGTGAAGAACGCCCGCACCGGCGAGGAGCCGAGCGTGCGCGCCGCCTCGACCAGCGAGGGGTCGAGGCGCGCCAGCGCCGGGTACAGCACCAGCACCGTGTAGGGGAACGCCTGATAGACCATGCCGGCCAGCAGCGCGCCGAAGCTGGGGGTGAGCGACTGCGCCTCCGCCATCAGGCCCAGCGCCACGAACAGGTTGGTGATGCCGGCGGTGCGCGACAGCAGCGTCGACCACGCGAAGCCGATGATCACCTCCGACAGCGACAGGATCGACAGCAGGAACACCAGCCAGCGCACCTGCGCCGCGCGCGGCAGCCGCGCCAGCCGGTAGGTGAAGGGGAAGGCGACGCCCACCGCCAGCACCGCCACCAGCCCCGCCAGCTCCAGCGAGAAGGCCAGCACGCCGCCGAAGAAGGCGGTCAGGAACCGCTCGTAGTTGGCGAAGACGAAGTCCGGCTCGTAGAAGCCGCCGGGCACGCGGCGCGCCACGCTGACCGCGATCATCAGGCTGAACGGGATCACGAAGAAGACGATCAGCATCAGCGCCGGGAACAGGATCGGCGCGTGTTCGGCCAGGCTGCGCGGGGCGCGGCGGATCATGACGGCCGCTCCCCGCCGGGCGGCAGCACCACGCAGGCCGACGCCGGCAGCTCGACCGTGATGGCGCCGCCCGGTTCCACCGCCGGGCGGTCCTGCGGGCGGGCCAGCGCGATGATCTCGGTGCCCGCCACGTCCACGCGGAACTCGACGCTGGCGCCCAGGTCGCGCACGAAGGACAGCGTGCCGTGCAGGCGGTTCGCCCCGGCCTCGCCGGTCGGGCGCAGCAGCACGTCCTCCGGCCGGATCGACAGCAGCACCCGCCCTTGCGGCGGCAGGTCGGGCAGCGCCAGCGTGCCGCCGGGCACCGTCGCCATGCCGGGCGCGGCCACCGCGCCGTCCAGCAGGTTGGTCAGGCCGATGAAGTCGGCGACGAAGGCGTCGGCCGGCCGGCGGTACACCTCCATGGGCGCCGCCGCCTGATGGATGCGGCCCTGCGACATGACGACGACCATGTCGGCCATGGTCATCGCCTCGCGCTGGTCGTGGGTGACCACGATGGTGGTGATGCCGAGGCGGCGCTGCAGCTGCTTCAGCTCGATCTGCATGGCCTCGCGCAGCTTGGCGTCGAGCGCCGACAGCGGCTCGTCGAGCAGGAACAGCTTCGGTTCCAGCGCCAGCGCGCGGGCGATGGCGACGCGCTGGCGCTGCCCGCCGGAGAGCTTCGACACCGGCCGGTCGGCGGCGCCGGGCAGGCGGACCAGCTCCAGCAGCTCCTCGGCGCGGCGCCGCCGCTCGGTCGAGGAGACACCGCGGATGCGCAGCGGGTAGGCGATGTTCTCCCCCGCCGTCAGGTGCGGGAACAGGGCGAGCGACTGGAACACCATGCCGAACTCCCGCTTGTGGGCGGGGGCGTCGGTGATGTCGCGGTCGTCGATGGACAGACGGCCGCCGGACGGCTCCTCCAGCCCGGCGATCATGCGCAGCAGCGTGGTCTTGCCGCAGCCGGAGGGACCGAGCAGGCAGACGAACTGCCCGTGCGGGATGCGCAGCGACGCGCCGTGCACGGCGACGAAGGAGCCGTAGCGCTTGGTGAGGCCGTCGAGGACGAGGGCGGACATAGGCGGGCGCTCTTGGTGGTCATCAACGCCCTCCCCCTGCCCCGCAGGGGGAGGGAGGGACCCGCGAAGCGGGAGGGTGGGGGCAGCGGCCTTTCGGGAAAGCCGTGGGCCCCCCCCCACCCACCCCCCC